>NZ_JAJBNQ010000039.1:0-20498 GCF_020538025.1 Blautia sp. MSK17_66 | reverse complement strand
TCTCCCACCTGTAGAGGAAGGAGAATTCTTGCTATATATTATGTTAAATTTATCATATCCTAATTTTTTCCTTTTTTCAACTGCTGCGTCAAAAATTAACAAAAATTAATGTAATTACAAATTTATTTGCTAAACTCGTTTATCCAATTTTTATAAAAATATTATTACTCCCTCTGCCCCATAACATGATATGATAAAAACAGAAAACAACCTGACAGTTAACACAGGGAGGTAGATCATGCTTCAAATTCCCACCAAAACAAAACCGGCATACAATGCCGGAAATATATTGACGCTCAATCAGAAAAGCCAGTGCCTTGCTTCACCTGTTGCCCCCGCAAAGCACAGCACTCCACAGCTTCGTAACCTCATCCAGAAGGGCCAGAAAGTCCGGATCGGCATGGTCGGGCAGCTCCCGCGGCTGCGGGTTGCCCTTGGCTGGAATGTCTCCAATCTTCAGTGTGACATAGACCTTTCAGCCTATCTTCTGGATGCTTCGGGCAAAGTTCCAGGTGATGACTGGTTCGTTTTTTATGGACAGACTTCAAGCCCGAACAAAAGCGTCACTCTGCATATCAATGAGTCCTCTTCTGACCGTGAATATGCAGACATTGATTTTTTCAGACTTGATCCTTCCATCCGCAAGATTGTTTTTGTCCTCACAATCAATGAGGCTCTGGAGCGAAATTTGAATTTCAGCATGGTCCAGGACGCTTATATCCGCATTCTCAATCCGGATTCCGGTCAGGAAATCTACAGTTTTATGCTGACAGATTATTATGACAACGTCACCTCCATGATGCTCGGAGAGATTTATCTACATAACACAGAATGGAAATTCAATGCCATCGGAAACGGAGTCGCCAGAGATCTTGCCGGACTCTGCCAGCTGTATGGTGTTGAAACAAACTAACGGGAGGTAATTTTATGCTTACTTTTGAAACAGTAAATGAACTGACGCTCAAGGTCACCAGCACAGGAAATGATACTATCTTTACCAAAGCCGGTGCTTTTATCGCAGGTGACTGCGGCGGAAATACAAACTATCGCTTCGAAAAGGTTCTCCTCGGGCCACAGAAGAGTCTTGCACAGGCGGCTCTCGGCTCTCTGATGCGCCGCGTCACAGGCGAGAATATTCCCCTGATGAAAGTTACTATGAACGGACCTTCTGAGACTTTCTATGCAGTAAATGCACAGCATGTTGTTATCTATAAGCTGGAACCGGGTGAGACTATCTCTGTTGAATCCGAGAATCTTCTCGCATTTACGCAGGACTGCAAATACAGTGTACGCTTTATCGGTGTCGGTGTTTTGTCTCAGAAAGGTTTTGCCACCACAACACTTACCGGAACCGGAAGTGAAGCCTATGTAGCCATCCTCACCGATGGAAACCCGATTGCCCTCAGCAATGTACAGACACACAATACTATTTCTGTCGATCCGGACGCGGTGATCTGCTGGATGGGCGATGGCTCCTGTGATCCACGCATTACCACAGACGTAAACTGGAAGACCTTTATCGGTCAGGCCTCCGGTGAATCCTATTCCTTTGAATGGCACGGCAATCTGCCCGTAACCGTCATTATTCAGCCTTCTGAGCGCAGAGGCGGCATCCGCATCGGAATTGATTAACATTTCTTTACTATAAAGAACATAAAGAAAGCCCTCTGTCACTCGACAGAGGGTTTTCTGGGTTTAACGTAACTTTTTATTTACCGGATTTCACGATTGCTTTTCGTACCATATCCACTGGGATGATCAGTGCACCCAGTACCATGGAGACAAGCAGTGCTTTCAGTGTCAGTGGAGTTGTACTGAATACTTCACCACCAATCTGGATCAGAACTGTCTGCATGACAAAGATTGCACCCATGACCAGGACAAATCTCTTATTCTCTCCAATATGCTCAAACAGATTGAATTTCTCAGATCTGGTATTCAGACTGTTAAAGATGATGGAATAGATAAAGAATGCAAACATAAATGTCTTCTCATAAAGTTCCGGATCAGCACATCCTGCCGGCATAACTGCCGTTGTGATCCCGCCGATATTCTCCAGGATCAGAATGGAACCAAGTGTGATAAATACCGCACTCACCCCAATTGCAGATTTGATGTAGCCTGTCAGGATATCATCACTTCTCTTTGCCGGCTGTTCATTCATATAACGATTCAGGATCGGCTCACCACCAAATGCCATAGCTGCCAGCGTATCCATGATCAGGTTGATCCACAGAATCTGAACAATGGAAAACGGCTCTGTCCATCCAAGAATCGGTGCAAGAATATTCATCAGCAGAGTACTGATATTTACAGTCAGCTGGAAGATCAGGAACTTGCCGACAGATTTCGCCATGGTTCGGCTGTTTAATACACAGTCCTTGATGGAAGTCAGACTGTTGTTCAGAATAACAACATCTCCTGCCTCCTGTGCAACTGCTGTTCCATCTCCCATTGCAAATCCGATATCCGCCTGTTTCAGTGCCGGTGCATCATTGACACCGTCTCCTGTCATACCACAGACATCATCAAGCTGCTGTGCAATTGTGACAAGACGTTTCTTATCCAGAGGTTTCGCACGACTGACAACGCGAAGCATCGGAAGTTTTTTCTTAAGTTCTTCGTCGGAAAGCTGTTCCAGTTCATCATGAGTAAGAACAACTTCTGTCTTCTCATCCTTGAGGATTCCGGCTTCTTTTGCAATTGCAACAGCTGTTTCTTCTGCATCACCTGTAACCATAACCACCTGGATTCCGGCATGGTTCAGAACCTCAACTGTCTCAATCGCATCTTTTCTTACGTTATCTCTCAGACTGAGAACTGCAAGAAGGATTTTCTGGCTTCCTGTGATCTTCACTACAGAAAGAAGCTTCATGGTTCTCTTTGCCTGTGCAACCATCTGCTCTTCTACTTTTGCCTTTTCAGAAGGAGTGAAGTCTATAACCCTGCCGTCTTCTGTCATATAATGTGTCACTTCATTGATGATGTTTTCCGTAGCACCCTTCCAGTAAACTGTTCCATCATTTAATTCTACAGTCGCACATTTTTTCTCGGAATCAAATCCGCTGATTTCCTTTACCTTAGATGCATCAACCTTCTCCGGACCGCCCTTTGTGATGGAATAAGTCAGAAGAGCACGGTCCATGTTGTTGCTTCCGATCGCCTTGCCTTCAGAAATCTTTGCAAGGTTATTCAGAGTGATCGCTTCCAGAAAATCATTATGTGAAATATGATCAACAATTCTTCCATCTCCCAGCACAAACTCTACCAGAGAAAGATTTCCCTCCGTGATAGTTCCTGTCTTGTCACTGAACAGAAGATTCATATAAGCAGAATCTGAAAAAGCAGCCTTGTGACTTACAAGGATATTCTTTTTGTACATGGATTCTGTATTCATGGACTGAACCAGACTGTTCATCATCGGAAGACCTTCCGGCACTGCCATGATAACGATAGAAGCCATCAGCATAACTGCCTCTGCGATCAGAAGGATCACAAATACAGGTGTGATTGCTTCATCTGCACGGATAATGGAAAGGAACACCTGAAGCACACCTGCGATCACAGCTGCTGAAACACCAAGCTTACCGATTCCTCCGGCAACAACCTCAAGCTTAAGACTGGAAGTATCCTTACGTTCTTCTTCCTCATTGTCATCCGTAAGAGCTTTATTGATCTTACCAAGCTCAGATGCATCACCGATCACCGTTGCCACCATATAAGCTTCCCCACTGGTTACAACAGATCCCATAAATACCTTGTGTGCAGAAGAGTAATCCGTGGATTCTGCCTCTTCCATACTGTCAGCAGCTGTCTTGGATTCATCACGTGACTCTCCATTCAGTGCTGCCTGGGACACCTTTACATTTCCTTTAAACAAAAGTCCGTCAACCGGAACCTTGTCACCTGCCTGGATCAGGATCGTGTCTCCCTTTACAATGTCACTTGTCAGGATTTTGACAAGTTTTCCGTTTCGAAATACCTTAGCATAGGTTTTGTTGTACTCTTCCTGCAAAGCCTCGCTTCTTGATGTATTTCTGTATTCGGACAGGGTGCTGAATCCTGTTGCAAGTGCAATTGCAATTACAATACTGATAATCTCAATAACATCATTCTCGCCGCCCAGTGCCGGAACGATCACTCCAAGAATCGCCAAAACGATCTTAAGTACCAGTGCAAGGCAGAGAACCTTGATCCAGATATCATTAAAAGCACCGATAAACATAGACCAGAGCGATTCCGCTTCTTTCTTGGCAAGTGCATTCGTTCCATACTGCTGTTTGCTCTGTGCAGCCTGTTCTTCCGTCAAGCCCTGTTCAAGGGTTTTTCTGTTCAGCAGTTCCTTCGTCAGAACTGCTTTGTTTTGATTCTCACTCATCCGGTGAATACCTCCATTACACATATCGTCTGCAAAGATCGCCGATCGATGTGTCCTTTGTACCCTGGCCAATGGCTCCAAATTTCCATTCGCCGTTGTGTCTGTATATCTCTCCAAAGATCATCGCCGTCATTCCGGAATAGTTCTCGGTAAGATCATATTTGCACATCTCTTTATTCGTACTTCCATCTACGATTCTGATAAATGCATTTTTGATCATTCCAAAATGCTGCTTTCTCTGAACTGCAGAATAGATATTTACAACGATCACGATTTTGTCATATTCCTGTGGAACCCTGGACAGTTCAATGAGAATCTGCTCATCATCTCCGTCCCCGTCACCTGTCAGGTTATCTCCCATATGACGGACAGTGCCTGACTTGTGTGTAAGATTTCCAAAATATACAACATCATTTTTATCTGTAAATTTACCATTCTTAAGCAGGATTGCTGTTGCGTCACAGTCAATATCCGCCGCCTTAAAAAGCCCAAATAATCCTGATTTCTGCTCTACCGCATCCCATCCAAGACCTACGAGTACATTTGACAGACCTTTACTTTCTTTACTAAGACTGACCTTCTGTCCCTTTTGCAAACTAATTGACATATTTTTCTCCTCCCGGCAAACTGCCAGTTGTTACTGTTCACTCCGTTCACAGTATCTCTTATTCAGGAATTATTATGCAACCTCAATTCCAAAATGTCCGCACAGTGCTGCGAGTCCACCCTGGAACCCACTTCCGATCGCATTAAACTTCCATTCACCGTTATGTTTGTAAAGTTCTCCTACCACAATTGCTGTCTCAATAGAAAAATCTTCACCCAGATCATAGTGGATCAGTTCCTGGTTTGTGTCCTTGTCCACGATACGGATATATGCATTGGAAACCTGTCCGAAATTCTGTCTTCTGGCCTCTGCCTCATAGATTGTAACAGTGAATGCGATTCTTTCAACATTTGCCGGAACATCTGCAAGTGCGATCTCCATCTCTTCGTCATCGCCTTCGCCGTCACCTGTACGGTTATCACCCATATGCTTTACAGCTCCTGACGGATGTTCCAGGTTTCCATAGAAGACAAATTCCTTGTCTGTCGGGCATTTACCATTGGAACCAAGCATAAATGCTGCTGCATCAAGGTCAAAGTCTGCACCTGTGTCGAATGCATTGACATCCCAGCCAAGGCCTACCATGATATTCTTTAATCCCGGATTCCCCTTGGTAAGATCTACTTTCTGTCCTTTTGATAAATTGATTGGCATAATCGTTTCCTCCTTTATGCTTTGATGTTGGATTATTTTAACATGCTTTATCTGCCTGCTCCACCATAGGTTTTGAGAAATTCCTGCTTGATGTTTTCGAGCCGGGCCGCATCGTCAATCCTCTGTTTTCTGGCTGTTTCCTGAATGTTCTGTGTTTCCTCGATACCGTTGACGATCGTTCTCCAGGCAGTCTCCAGAGTCTCGATCTTGACAGAGCTTCCGCTTGCCAGTCTGGCTGTCATCTTGGACTGTTCTACGGTATTACGTGCATTCTTGATCAGCATCTCGTTTGTCTTCTTGTCAAGCTCCGACAGTGCCTCTGCCTGGATCTTCTGACGCTTGAGCATAACTGCCTGGGCCAGTCCCTGCTTAAACACCGGAAGCGTAACAATGAACGCCGAGTTGATTTTTCTTACAAGATTCATATTACTGTATGCCATTGTCTTGATCATCGGAATAGACTGTATCGCGATATTCTCTGCCACCCTCAGATCCTGTGTACGCTGTTCCAGCATCATCAGAGCATTATTCAGCCCTGCCAGTTCCAGCTGTATGGAATTGTCCCCGGTTGCCTCAAAATCAGCCTGACGCTGTGCAATATAGGCTTCCAGTTCCCTGCATCCCTGCTCTCCGGCAAGAATATATTTTACAAGCTGATGATAATAATCAACATTTGCATCAAACATCTGCTCCAGCTTGCGGTTGGACTGTTTGATCTCACCCTCATACTCACGGAGCTGAACATAGATTTTATCCACTTCCTCTCCCATGGTATGATATTTATCGAGGATTTTTTCGAGCTGTTTCTTCATATTTCCAAACAGTTTGTTAAACAGCCCTGTACTTTCCTTGAGTTCACTCGGATCAAACTTTGACATGATCTTTGACAGTGAAGTCAGCATTTCACTGGACTCATCCAGCTGGCTCATGTTCATGCTGTTCAGAACAATATCCGATGCCTTCGCCACCTCCTCGGCAGCATCTGCTCCAAAACAAACAATCGTTTCCAGATTATTTACTTCGATCGTGCTTACAAGTGCATCCACCTCATCAGAATTTACCAGCGTTTCATTCATCTGCTTCCTGTCAGCCACAATATCATATGGTTTTACAGTCTCAATCTCTGTCCCCGCCTCTCCTGTCGGTGATGCAGGTGGTGTTACCTTACTGAAATCAAGTCCCATAACGCTTACCCCTTCCTGAATATTCTGTCACGCCATGACGTGCGTGCTGTTAATGAAATCGTATTCCAGTCAGGAACCTGCAGATCATACATATAAGTTCCTGTCTGATGTTCTTCCATTAATTTCTGGTTAAAATGATTATCTATGTTGTATCCTGTCGGAATAAAGAAAAGCACATCAAATCCCAGCAGGTTCAGAAAAGCCGTATAAATAGAATCCTCAAGCGTGATCAGTACCTCTGATGTATTAATATATATCAGTTTCGGATTCTTTTTTGTAAAATCAAAATTCTGTATCAGACGCGTAACCTGTTTCGGAAGATTCAGTGCAACAGATATGATCGTATATTCTGTTCCATTTTCAAACGTTCCACGGATCAGACGCTGTTCTATCATTGTCTCCAGCTTATCCAGAATATAATCCTGCATTTCTTCTCTGAGAAATCCATACGGATATGCCGGATGAGTTTTTATCTTCCTTCGTTGCAGTTTTCCGTTTCTGAAAAATTCTGCCACATACATTTTAATCGGATTCGGTGATACGGAGGTAAAAAACGGCGGCTGATCGATCACCACTGTTTCCGGAGTCATCAGCTGCTTGACAGAAATCCAATATTCTTCTGTTTTTTGATCCTTCACACCCGATATTTTTGAAAAGATGACTGGCAGGTTTACAACGCCGTCCACTGTACTGAAATTAGGACGATATTTCATCTCCGTATTCCAGAGAAGCCTGATCTCCCGATCTATTGTCTGCAATGATATGGTATTTGCCTGGACAAACTGCCTGTCTCGAAATATCACAGAATCATTGTACATCAGTGTATCCAGTTCCCGTTCTGCATGATACGCCGCCGTTCCTATATGAAGCTGTGCATTCTGTTCCGGAAATCGTTGCATCACCATAGATGTATCATGATTGATTTCATATAAAAGCGGATCCTCAAGCATGACCGGTTCATTTCGGTCCGGGTGCAGGATCAGGACATCTGCCGGTACTCTCGCCAGAAATTTTATAAAAAGCACTTCATTGACACTCCGGCAACTGCCCATATGAACAAAACAACCTGTGTCGTTTTTCTTCCAGTTCTTAAAAAGCTGTCCCTGATATCTTTTGATCCAGCACAGAAGATACACTCCTTTATTCATCAGTCGGTTAAGGCTGATATCCGGTTCAGTTGCCTCCCGCATCATCACTTCTGCAAAGGCTCTGCAAAAAACCGCCTGCAGGATCTTACTTGCCGGATACTGAATATTCATCTGGAGATCTGCGATCATCTGCTCTGCCCCTGTATAATGAGTCCGGCGGATCTTCATGATCTCATCCGTTGTCGGATTCGGGATACTGCCATTCACAACAACAATCTGCCGCTTCCGGTTCTTTAGTTCCAGATAAAACTGATACAGTTCATTCGCATAAGTAAGTTTGTCTTCCACACCATTGATCCGAAGATAACAGTTATAAAAAAATCCCTCCCGATCGCCTCTGGCTGCTGGTTCCTTCAGGATATCCGAAAGACCGCCACCCTCGATCCATGCATTTGTACAGTTGGTAAAACCACCTTCTGAGCCAAATATCTTCTGATTCTGCACGGTCTTCTCAATATTCTGCCGTAGCTTTGCAAGCGAAAAGTCTGCCGGAATTTCTCCGAAGTTCTCACCTTCGTATCTGTCTGATTTCTGCGACTGTGGATCGAGCTTCAGATATGATTCATCTCCTGATGGCTGCACCAGAACCACATCACATCCTGCATTGGAGAGAACGCCCAGCAGCAGCAGTTCATAATTGCTGACTGAACCGACATATAAGATCTTTGGAAGTCGTTCCTGTCCCAGCTGGTTTACGATCCGCTCAAACTTGTAATAGAGCCAGCACATAAACTTGATATACGCATTCCTGAGCATATTTTCTGTTTTTCCTGATCTTCTCAGTTCCTCCAGTGAATCGTAAATGGAAGCTGCCACATTCTCATTCTGCGAACGGTTCATCCTGGGAAGCCATTTCTTCAGACTACACATGATAAACCCCATGCCAAGCTGGAAATCATTTCCCATCATTTCATAGTAATAAGCCAGATTCCCCTCTGTAGGATTCGGTATCTTACCCTCGATGATCACTCCACACTTCCTTGCAGCATCATAATAGTCATATAGAAATTTCCCAATTTCTTCGGAATAACCATTAATACGATAAAAATATACTCCCTTTTCCCTGCGATTCCCCAACTCTGTAAAAAAATCACTGAGGTTTTGAATCTTTTTATGTTCTAACATCAACTATTCTCACCTCAATATCAACTTATAGGTAATATTGTGACACTCCTCTGATCAAAGTGTCACTGTAGATTATTTTATCACACTCAACTTCCAATTACTACTCTTCCAACCTCTTTTTACAGAATTTTTAGATAATTAGCTACTGTTTACTCCGTCCCTTCTTCTCCCATAAAATACGAAAGGGTGCCATGCATTCTTCACATGGCACCCTTTCGTATTTTATCTGTATTTTCACCATTCTTCCGGCCTTACTTTATTCCGGTCATTTCTTTTAACTCATATATATATCCCTGGAATTTCTCTGCCTCCAGTTTTACGGTCTGAGACATTTTTTCCGGATAATATCTTGTAGAAAAAACAATTTCTCCGTGATTCAAATAGATCTCCACTGCCGTTGTATCCACAAGCATACGAAGTTCTTTCAGGCTTCCTGACGGAAGGATCGCATTGCGTTGTCTTCGCCCTGCGCCGGCCTCTTTGGAGAGCCTTAACCAAACCTTCGGCCCATCTGCCTCCAGTATCAGATCCGTTCCAAAGGATATTCTGCATATCCTTGTATCCAGTTTCATTTCCAGCTCAAACGGTCTGAAGACTTCAATATTTTCCTGCGTTTCATCTATTCTGAAGTCTCTTCCTCTAAGCACCTTAAGCTCTTCTACCGGATATTGATATAATCTTCCATTATACAGACGAATCTCTCTTGGAACAGTCAGACAATGCTGCCAGCCCTCTTTCTCTGCTGTCGGATTCGTATATTCTCCTTCAACATCCGGAAGTCCCATCCAACCGATCAGAATTCTCCTTCCCTTTGCGTCCTCAAATGTCTGAGGCGCATAAAAGTCAAATCCCATATCCCACTCCTGAAACTCTTTCACATCCATTTTTCCGTCTTTCAAAAGGAAATATCCTGACTGATAAACATTCTGAAATCTGTATTCTTCGCGCTTCAGCCCCTGTGGAGAAACAGACAACACCTGCTGTCCTTCTATCTTAAACATATCCGGACATTCCCACATATATCCAAATGGTTCTTCTGTAGTAATTTCCCTTTCGTAAGTCCAGTTCTTGAGATTCTCTGATCTGTAGATCAGTACAGCTCCCTGATCATTCTTTTTGCGTCCGCCGAGTGCCATAAAATAAGCATCATCATCTTTCCATACTTTTGGATCCCTCACATGACGGGTATATGTTTCCGGATAATCCTGATAATCGACCGCTACTTCTTTTACGCCAAAATGTATCCCATCTTCACTCTCTACATGAAGGGTACTGGCTTCCCTCCCGTTATTGATGTGATCATAGTCCCCGTCCATTTTGACGTTTCCCGTAAAAAAAAGATGTAATTTCTCATCCTCCACTATTGCAGAACCGGAATAGACCCCATGACAGTCATAACTGCTGTCCGGATATAACGGTACTCCCTCATATCTCCAGGAAACCAGGTCTTCACTGGAATAATGGCCCCAGAGCTTCAGTCCTCCCTCTACATCAAACGGTGAATACTGAAAAAACACATGATATCTTCCTTTAAAATAACATAATCCATTCGGATCATTCAGCCATCCGGTCGGAGGCATCAGATGATGGGTAAGACGCTGTTTCTGAAGTTCTCGATCCATTGCTGCGGTTTCTTCGATTTTAATCAGTTCTGCGGCAAGTATGCTTGTTAATGCACTCATTTCTGACCTCCTGTTATTTTTCGGATTTTGCTATCCGGCTTCATATCTATGGTATCATTATCATTTAATTATCATATGTATTTCATGTATTATATGTATTTTATTTCATATGTATGTGTAATCGTTTTCACTTTCCGCTATTATACACTTGTCATCTGCAATTGTAAATACGCATGATGTCACAAAAAGTCATCAGAATCTGTACATTTTAGCTAAATACACCTATAAAGCAAAAAACAGCCCCACAGCATGATGATCATGCTGCAGGACTGTTCTATAAACTTATATTCGTAACTGTTCAATACCCTCACAGTCACCTATATTCTATTCAGATATTCAGAAGATCACTGAATACCTTAAGTGCTCCATCTGTTTCATGGGCAAGCACACGTTTTGCAAGGACTTTACCAAGCTGTACACCCTCCTGGTCAAAGCTGTTTACATTCCACAGGAATCCCTGGAACATAACCTTATTCTCAAAGTGTGCAAGAAGTGCACCAAGAGCTTCCGGTGTCAGCTGCTCACCGATGATGATGCTTGACGGACGTCCGCCCTCGAAGTTCTTATTGCGGTTTTCATCTTCTTTACCGCAGGCAAATGCTACGATCTGAGCAGCAACATTGGCACAGAGTTTCTGCTGGCTTGTGCTGTCCTGGATCACTACATCAGTACCAATCTGACTGTTTTTGAATCCGATGAACTGAAGCGGTACAATGTCAGTTCCCTGATGCAGAAGCTGATAGAAGGAATGCTGTCCGTTGGTTCCTGGCTCACCGAAGATAACCGGTCCTGTCACATAATCTACAGGCTCACCAAAACGGTTTACGGATTTACCGTTGGATTCCATATCAAGCTGCTGAAGGTGTGCCGGGAAACGGCTCAGTGCCTGAGAATATGGAAGAACTGCTGTGCTTGGATATCCAAGTACGTTACGCTCATAAACACCGATCAGTGCATCCAGCATAGCCGGGTTCTGCATTACATCTTTGTTTGTTGCAAGCTTGTCCTCTGCTGCTGCTCCATCCAGGAACTGTGCGAAGACTTCCGGTCCGAATGCCAGAGATAATACAGCACCGCCTACAGCAGATGTGGAAGAATAACGTCCTCCGATATAGTCATCCATAAAGAATGCTGCAAGATAGTCATCACTCTTTGCAAGAGGTGATGTCTCACTTGTAACTGCGATCATATGTCTGGATGCATCCAGTCCTGCATTCTTAAGGGCATCTTTTACAAAGGATTCATTTGTCAGAGTTTCCAGAGTTGTTCCTGATTTGGAAACCAGTACAAAAATGGAATGTGCAACATCAATAGAGTTCAGGACTGCTGCTGCATCATCAGGGTCTACATTGCTGATGAACTTCGCTTCCATTTTGAATTTACCGTTTTTCTTTGCCCAGTTCTCAAGTGCAAGATACATTGCACGAGGACCAAGGTCACTTCCACCGATACCGATCTGAACAACTGTTGTAAATTTCTCTCCTGCTGCGTTTGTAATTTCTCCGGCATGTACCTTATCTGCAAATTCTGCAATTCTCTTCTGCTGCTCTGTATAGAAAGCTCTCTTGTCAGCTCCGTCAGCCTCAACTGCATTTCCAAGCTGACCACGTGTCATATGATGAAGAACAAGACGTTTCTCTCCTGTGTTGATCACTTCTCCATTGTAAAGAGCTTCAAATTTCTCAGTAAGCTGTGCTTCTTCTGCCAGTTTCTTAAGTCCTTCCAGAACTTCATCGTCTACCTTTTTGGCTGCAAAGTTATAGGAAAGTCCCTCTGTCATCGGAACGCTGTAATTCTTTACACGTTCTGCTCCATTCTCTCCTGCCATAACCTCTGCAAGGTCTACTTTTTTAACTCCTGCAAGTTCTTTAAAAGATGCAAGTGTATCCAGATTGTTCCAGGTAATCATATTTGACTCCTGCTACTTGAAACATATACAACTACATATATGCCAGATGATTCGCTATAATCTCACGATTTATAGTTACTGCTTCAATGTGTATGCTTTGGTAATCACTAAGTGATTTACTACTCGCAGATTCATGTACACTCCACAGTCGTAAATTCCCGACTAAGCCATCGGTACATACCTATAAATTCATAACTTGATTAGATATAGGTTTTGTCTTCATCTGAAATAGCTTTTCCTTTCCTAGTTTTTAATATTTTGCCACTTGGTTTTCGTGGACTTATACCATTGCTCAGCTGTTACCATCGGGATTCTACTCCTTAGTTAGCAAGACTGTTTCAACTTGCACTGGCTTTTTTCCTACAACTCCAGCTGCTGTTACGTCAGCACGAACGAATACCTCGGATTTCAGGTATCTTTGAGTATATTAACTCACTATTATAATTGTCTTCAGCTGCTTATACAATTCTCCCTATTAGAAAACATTTCTTTTTTATTATAATACAACTGCATTCTTCAAACAAGCATCTTTACTCTTTTTAGAGAATTATTTTCAGTCGCAGATAAGTGTCTGTCTGGAATCTGCGCCATCTTTCTTGAAGTCAGAATTTACGAATTCGATTTTCTTTGGTTTTATTTTGATAAGGTTCATCGGATGCGGCATTTTTTCCAGAGCCTTCAGTGGAATCTTTCGGAAATCTGCCGCCTGTACATATTCCTGTGAAAATGGCTCTACAATAGATGCCAGGCCTGTGACCTGCATTCCTTTGAGTTTGCCGAAACCTTCATATTTATCAAAGATGACCAGGCATACGTTCTTGTTCTTTTCCAGTGCATAAAACTTCTCGCCACCTTCAGAAAAACTCCAGAAGCAGTCGTCATGATACGTATACTCCAGCGGCGTACAGCGCACAAAATCTCCTGCCGCGGTTGCCAGTGCACAGGTGTTGTTTGCCTGAATATACTCCTCCACGGCCTTTTTTAGAGCATCCTGGTCCAGTTTTTTTGACTGTGCATCTTTTTCTTTCCAGTAGTTTGCAGCTCTTTCGTATTCCTCGTGAGAAAGATCTGTATTCTCAGAGATTTCCTCATATTCATCTTTGTCCAGACAGAGTGGGATTCCTGTCTTGCTGTTTACATTGATCCCGCCATACCAGGTTCCTGTCACTTCCAGGATATCGCCAACCTGATAATCCATGGAATAGTCGTCATTTTTCTTGATCACTCTGATCTTTGCCATTTTTATGCCTCACTTTTTTGTAGTCGGATTATTTTTTCTCCAGGGTAAACTGTAACTTTTCATCGTCCCAGTATTTTACATTCAGTCCTTTATCCAGGAAATACTGTTCGATCACCTGATGCATCTCATCATAACGTCCCTCGCAGGCACAGTTTCCCAGTGGTTCGATCCACAAAGCCTGTGCTCCGCAGGCATCGCGAAGGTGGAGTTTGAAATTCAGATGTTTTTGTTCCAGTATTCCGTTTACTTCTATGATTTCGTTGAAAGTGATAATTGCCATCGTTGTTCCTCCTGATATTAAATTTTTCTGAATGGGATCTCCTTTCCATCATGTGATAAAACAATTTTATTTTGCTTTAATTCATATTCGAATTTATATATTGGTATTATTGAATTACCAGTAAAAGGAGCAAATCCAAAATCTGTTTCCAGTGGATTCAGCCACAATATTACTGTATTATCATTTAATCCGATAATCCATCCTCTGACCCCTGGATTTGCTGCTTCGGAATCATAAACATCCAAATATGGCTTCTTTTCTGAGTTAATTATAAGGTCGTAACAACTGTTATAATCAAAAACGTCACTGTCCTCATCGTCCTTGCGAATCTCTGTTCCATTTTCTCTCAGGTTTATTCCTGTGTAATAGCCTGATATTTCTCCCAGTCTTTTCGCATTTACCAGGATTCCCCCGATACTAAAATAAACAGCTGTAATAACAAGTATCACTATTACTGCCACTGTAATAACTATTTTCTTTTTCTTTGTATACACTGATATCCCCCTTCTGGTAATTGCAATTTCTGGTTTTATTATAATCTCTCTTTTTGTGAATGTACAAACAAATTTTTGTATAAAAAAATGAAATTTTCAGAGAAAAAAAAGAACAAATCCGAAAAACGTTTTTGCTAAATTCTCCAATTCTTTACCATTAACATAATAATTTATAAATCCCTCAGTGCTGTATAGCCACAGATCCCCTCCATATTCAGCCACTGCGTCAAATCTTCAATGTACACTGATCTTACACTGTCTCCAAAAGCATCACCTCCGCAGATCTTTAAATTTTTACAATAAGCAGACATGCCACCGGCACCTCTTCGATATACCAGGCAAAGAAAAAAGCAGCTACTCTCCCTGTCTGTCGGAATTATAGCCGCTTTCTTATCATTCAACTAAAATTTTATTTTACTTCCACAAGTTCAATCTTGAAATTCAGTTCTTTACCTGCCATCTCGTGGTTTGCATCGAAAGTGATCGTAGTCTCTTCCTTTGCGGTTACCTTAACTGGGAATGGCTGTCCATACTGATTAGACAGATATACCTGCTGTCCTACTGTAAGATCCTCAGATCCCGGAAGCTGAGCGATCTCAAGTGTAAAGATCGCATTCGGATCCGGCATGCCATATGCTTCTTCCGGCATCAGATGGATTTCTTTGATCTCTCCGACTTCCATACCAGCTACTGCTGCATCGAAGCCTTTGATCATCTGCCCTGCTCCACAGATAAATTCAAGCGGTTCTCCACGATCATAAGAAGAATCAAACTGTGTTCCATCGTTAAAAGTTCCCCTATAATGGGTACGGCAGGTTTTGCCTACGTTCGGGCCTGTAAATGCCGGCTTGTGTGAACCACATCCACCACCGCAGGTTCCTCCGCAGGAATGTCCCTCTTCATGATCGCCACAGGAATGACCTTCCTCATGGTGATGATGGTCACAGGTTGTTCCTGCTGAAACCAGTTCACCCTTAAGGTAAGCCTCTACCACCTCGTCTGTGTTTCCCTGAGCACCTGAGCATAACTGAACCCCGGCCTCTGCAAGTGCATTCTGTGCACCGCCGCCGATTCCGCCACAGATCAGGACATCAATTCCCTGCTCTGCAAGAAGTCCTGCAAGTGCACCGTGTCCTGTCCCATTAGAACCGATCACTTCACTGGAAACAACCTTATTATCCTCTACCTCATAAACCTTGAAATTCTCTGTTTTTCCAAAGTGCTGGAAAACATTGCCATTATCATAAGTTACTGCGATTTTCATGTAAAAAGTCCTCCAATTCATACTATATCTATCAGATTAGTATAGCTTGTTAAGAAGATAAAAGCAAGGGAAGAGTGTTTTTCGGATTTTTCTAAACCACAGGTTCATTGTTTTGCACTGGAAGCTATGCTAATCTTAATGCATCGAAGGAACACATTCCTTCAAAAGAAGTTTTGCGGAAGGCAGACTTCACAGACGTTTTAAAAAAATCTTATATTAAAATCAGGCGCATACAGCAGCGAAACAAATCAGCTTATGAGTTTTCTATTGTTACTCAGGTAATCTTTTATCCATGACACAGATAACTTCTGATCGGAGGTGATCCACGTTGAAGTGGTATAAAGAAAGGTATTTACGCAAAAAAAACAATACATATATCAGATGAAATCTTACATTGCGTCTCGCTCATAATAATATAAGTCAAGCAGCAGGCAGTATCCCGCGAGGGTACTAAACAGCTACGATCTAATTTATTAAAAAGTCTGGAAGCTTCTGCAAATCATGACCAGACTAATTCACAGAAAGGAGCAGCATATGTCATTTCTTGATAATCTTAAAGAAGAAGCAAGCTTTACAGAGACATTGAACGGGGCAAAAACTCATGCTTCATCCGGCGATGCCTGTCTGGATCTGTTTGCTGTCGCTGGCGGTATGCGTCATCGTTCATACCGTGACCAGATTCACCTCTTTGATCGTGCTTATATCGAAAATCCAGAGCTGGCAATGAAGCTCCTTTTCTATATCCGCGATATCCGGGAGGGCCTTGGTGAGCGTGAGCTTTTCCGCAACCTGATCCGGCATACCGCCAAAACATGGCCGGAATCTGCCAGAAAAAATATTGCTTTAATTTCTGAATACGGACGTTTCGATGACCTCATGTGTCTGATGGGGACTCCGTCTGAGAAAGCTGTTGTCGAGCTGATCCGCACTCAGTTAAACCAGGACTGTGAAGCTCTCAAAGAGCGAAAAGCAGGAAATATCAACGCACATATTTCACTTCTTGCCAAATGGCTTCCTTCCATCAATACCTCAAGTGCCCGTAAAAGAGGACAGGCAAAAGTTCTCGCCTCTGCACTTGGGATGGGTGCCGGTCAGTACCGCAAGCTTCTTTCCACGCTTCGTGCAAATATTGCCCTGACGGAGCGTTACCTCACCAGCCAAAAACTGGACAAAATCAATTATGAAGCGGTTCCGGCAGGAGCAATGCTCAAATATCACAAATCTTTTCATCAGCAGGATGCCGAGCGTTTTTCTAAGTTCCTGTCAGATGTCGATAACGGTCAGAAATCTATCCACTGTGGTACGCTTTATCCATATGAGATCCTGCGTCCATTAATGTCACATGGCCGTATACTTCCACATTGCGAACCTGACGCTGCAAATGCTGCTCTGGAAACTCTCTGGAATCAGCAGACTTCCAAAGTATGTGAACAGAATGCAATTTCTGTGATCGATGTTTCCGGCTCCATGTATTGCCACCGCTACGGAACTCCAAGTCCGGCTCTGATCTCACAGGCATTGGGGCTGTATCATGCAGAACACTGCACTGGTACTTTTCACAATACATTCATTACTTTTTCATCGACACCTGAACTGGTGGAAATTCATGGCCGGACACTTGAGGAGAAGCTTCGCTATATCCAGAGCAGCAAGTGGGAATTTTCAACAAACCTTGAAGCGGTTTTTGATCTGATCCTCCGGACAGCGGTTAATGCTGGCACACCTCAGGAAGAAATGCCTTCCACCTTATTCATCATCTCTGACATGGAATTTGACAGTGCGATGAAAA
Organism: Blautia sp. MSK17_66; assembly: GCF_020538025.1. Taxonomy (NCBI): domain Bacteria; kingdom Bacillati; phylum Bacillota; class Clostridia; order Lachnospirales; family Lachnospiraceae; genus Blautia; species Blautia sp. MSK17_66. Next base: position 2,744 of record NZ_JAJBNQ010000039.1, on the reverse strand, counting down.
ATCCGGATAAAACCATTTATGACAACGCAAAAGCTGCATTTGAAGCCAAAGGCTATCATCTGCCAGCTGTTGTATTTCATAATGTCAACAGCTGGCAGATGCAGACTCCGGTCAGATCTCACACCAGGGGTACTGCTCTCGCGAGTGGTGCCGGAACCAACTCCTTCAACTACAAATTTGATGGAAACATTACCCCGATGGATCACATGCTCCGCGTCTTAACCAGTCCCCGTTATGCAGCTGTGCATGCATAACCAGATACTGTACCACTGATATCTCCTCGATATTCACTAATAAAACAAGAAGAGGCCATCTCGGCCTCTTCGTATACCAGCAGGTCTTCCATCTGTACATGGTACAGATGGCTGAGTGCCAGCAGGTTATCGATTGTAGGAAGACACGCTCCGCGTTCCCACTTGTAAACTGCCTGCTCAGATATGCCGCCCATGTATTCACACAAAGCAGTAACTCTGATGCCGTTCTCCTTTCTCATATTTCTTAATCGTTTCCCTGTTTTTTCTATCTGAATCACAGGAAAAGAAATCGTTGTCATACGACATTCCCCCTTTTTCATTCCCTCTGAGTTATCTCCATCATTACATCGATCTGTTCCTGTATGTTTGTCCTCTTTTCTGCAAACTACAATTCTCAGAACCATATTCGTTACTGTTCACTCCGTTCACAGTAACTTGGTCAAAATGCATTCCAAATCACCTTCGGTGATAGCATTTTGCCCCGTATGTCTCGGGATTTTGCCATATTCATGGCAAAACACCTCGCGGGATATTACCTGTGAACAGTTACCCATATTCTTCTTACAAAAACAGTATAACTCTGAGAATTGTATTTTTGTGTTTACTGATGTTTCCAGTATATACGAAACAAATAAAAAGTGCCAGAGTATTGCCACTTTTGCTGAAACATGTAATAATTATTTTGTTTTTACACATACATTGATTAAATAAAAAGGATTTGATTCAAATGAAAACATACGAAGAATTACTCTCAGATATCGAAGACGATATTGAACTCATGGGAGCGTCACATATCGTTTATTCCATGGAAGAAAATAATGTCATTACCGATTACGATTACCTTCCATCCGATTCCTGCAATATCTCCACAACTTTAAAGGATCTTCAGGAAAATATCCGTCGGCAGATGCTGTACACCAAAGCCACCAGCCACCTCACGGAAGCAGATAAAAATACTCCCAAACTGGCTGTCATTTTTCCAGGCATCGGCTATACTGCAGATAAGCCTCTTCTGTACTACGCCAGCCGCCTTGCAAAGAAACACGGCTATCAGATTCATACTGTATCCTACAGTAACCTCCCGGGAAATATCAAAGGCGATTCCATCAAAATGAAACAGGCCTTTGAGCTTGCGTTTGCACAGACAGAACAGGCTCTCGATACTATCGACTGGTTCTCCTACGGCAGCATACTTTTTATTTCCAAAAGTATTGGTACTGCCATCTCTTCTGCCTATGCAGCCAAACATCATTTAAAAGTAAGAAATATCCTCTTTACCCCTTTAGAAGACACCTTTTCCTTCCCGCTTCAGGGCAGCATTGCCTTCCATGGCACTGCCGATCCATGGGCTGAGACCCCCTCCATTCAGGCTCTGGCCCAGCAAAAAGAAGTCCCTCTGTTTCTCACCAGACACGCCAATCATTCCCTAGAGACTGGTGATATACAGGCAGATATTTCCGCTCTCAAAATTACAATGGAACAGGTTGAACATTTCATACTATGAACAAAGGGCTGTGAAAAAAGAATAGTCCCGAAAAAAAGAAAGACCAAGAGTTTATAATGAACTCAAGGTCTTTCTTTCTGTTATAATTAGTGTCTGCTGATTAAACCGCTTCCAGCTCAAAATCAGCTGATTGATGTGTTAATAGTTCCAGCAGCCATAAAAATGTAAAAAGTAAGACCATTATCATCAATGCTCAGATCAAACTTTGCCCCGAATTCTACCGGTGACTTTATTTTTCCTCTTACGATTGATCTAATCCATGGCTGTGCAATGCTGACAATGCGGTTGTCTACGCTATGAGTCTTGTTCTGGTACATAACATCCATTTTCAGCCGTTTACGGAACAGGACTAAGGTACTTGCATCAATTGGTGGTTCTTCCTGATAACCTGGAAGACCAATGAAATACTGGTAATACGGATTTTCTGTCAGCTGTTCAACGAGTTCTCTGTCAGAATACTGATATTTTGTTTGGATGATCAATGAGCCAAGTCGGACTTAATACCGGAATGCCATCAACCATCATTTGTCCGGTTTTTAGCAATTCATAATACGCTTCGTTTAGAAGGATTGCCGACAAGCTGGAGATTTCATCGTCTATCGGAAGCGGTGTAAGAACTGCATCATCTTCCAATATAATAAAATCTGGATTTCTGGAAAATATTTCTATCATATATGGATATTCTTTGCTTTTCGGAAATGTGAAACGATAAAACTGTGCATTTCCGGTACTTTTATTCAAATGCTCATATCCTGCTTCCTTGACATACTCCCAAAACTGCCTGCCGAACTCCGCTGTTATGGATTCAACAATCAGTACAATATCTACATCTTTTGTAGCACGAAACGGTAATTCTTCGTTTTCCATAATCAAATCACACGCTGTCCCACCGATGATGACATATTGATTTTCAAAGCCCTGAAATCTTTCCGTGACATGCTCCCACCACTTAAATCTCTGATTTTGAAGTGGGGGCTTCTTGCTCA
>NZ_JAJBNQ010000038.1:0-20932 GCF_020538025.1 Blautia sp. MSK17_66 | reverse complement strand
ATCCCGCATAAAATCAAGGTATATTAGAATGTAGAATTTACTTTTTCATTCAAGCATGTAACCTTCAATGTTTACGCGGCAGAAGCCATCCGTGCAGCAGACGGGGTAAGTGCAGATTATTATGCGGCAGATGAACTGGTCGGCTCCATTACAACAGATGGAAATGGTATCGCCCAGATGGATAACCTCCCGCTTGGACGTTATTACATCGTGGAAAAAGAGACCGCACATGGCTACGTTCTGGATAATGAACCAAGATATGTGGATCTTACATACCGTGACCAGGATACACCTCTGGTTACTTATAGTGCCGACTGGCAGAATGCGCGCCAGAGGGTACAGGTGGAAGTCCTGAAAAAAGAAAAGGACAGTGACAAAGTACTTTCCGGGGCAATCTTTGGCCTCTATGCAGCAGACGACATCGTATCTTCAAAAGGAAAAGTACTCCTTGCGAAAGACACTCTGATCGAACTGAAGACCACAGATGAGGATGGAAAGATCCAGTTTGTTGCAGATCTCCCGATTGACAGCAGGTACTACATTAAGGAACTTGCCGCCCCGGATGGCTATGTGACAGACCAGGAACCGCAGGAATTCACTTTTGAGTACCAGGGCAGTGGAACCAGTGTTGCAGAGTATGCGTTCACCTTTGAAGATGAACAGACTACGGTAGAACTTTCCAAAGCAGACCTGACGGACAAAAAAGAACTTCCGGGAGCATCCTTAAAGGTAACAGATGAGGATGGAAATACGGTGGATGAATGGGTATCCAAAGAGGAAGCACATATCATCAAGGGCCTTATCGTAGGAAAGAAATACAAGATGACAGAAACAAAGCCGGCAGATGGTTATGTGACTGCGGAAAGTATTGAATTTACCGTCGAAAACACAAAAGAAGTACAGAAACACCAGATGCTTGATGATGTGACCAAAGTGGAAATCAGCAAGAAAGACATTACGGATTCCAGTGAGGTACCGGGAGCAAAACTGATCATCCTGGATAAAGATGGAAAGAAAGTTGAAAGCTGGACGTCCACGGATAAACCGCATATGGTCGAAAAACTTCCGGTAGGCGAATATACCCTTCGTGAAGAGCAGGCTCCGGATGGATACCTCATTGCGGAAGATGTGAAATTTACGGTAAAAGATACCGGAAAAGTCCAGAAAGTCAAAATGAAGGACGCACATCCATATGGAAAACTGGTCATCAAAAAGACCGATTCCACCAGTAAGGCAGCCCTTTCAGGAGCAGAATTTGAACTGCGTGAAAAGGAAAGCGGAAAAGTCGTAGAAAAACTGGTAACGGATAAGACCGGAACAGCGACAAGCGGCAAGCTTCCGATTGCTACTTATAAAAATGGAAAAGTAGAGAAAACCGTGGAATATATCCTGGTAGAGACCAAAGCACCAAATGGTTATGAATTAAGCAGCAAAAAAGAAGAGATCCGCTTTGAATACAAAGACGGAAAAACCAAGGTGATCGAGATCGTAAAAGAGATCAAAAACACCAAATCCCCTTCCGGTAGCACACCGACAGGAAACAGCCCGAAAACAGGGGACAGCACCAACATCTGGCTTCCGATCCTTCTGGCAGTCCTTTCTGCCTGCGGCATTGGCGGCGTGATCTGGTATAAGAAGAAAAAAGGAAATTAAGGAATACGGTTCAGGGCTGCTCGATTTACCGGCAGCCCTTTTTCCAGGAAGAATAATCGGAGGTTTGTATGAGATACATAAAAGAAATCATGATCGTGGCAGTCTGCCTGATGGTACTCAGTTTTTGCGTATGTACCGGTTTTGGCATTTACTTTATGTACCGGGAAGGTGTGCAGGAATATGAAGACCTGCGTACATACGTCAAGGAAACAGATGAGGATGACCACACAGAAGGAACAGACGGAAGCGATGGGAAACAGACCGTGGTTGATTTTAAGGCATTAAAAAAGATCAATCCGGATATCGTTGCATGGATCCGGATCCCAGATACCAGCATTGATTACCCGGTAGTTCAGGGAAACGATGACTCCTATTACCTGACACATACTTTTAAGAAGACAGAACATGTGGCAGGGGCCATTTTCCTGGATTCCGATAACAATGCCGATTTTTCTGATGACAAGAACATCATTTATGGTCACAATATGAAAGATGGCAGCATGTTCCGCGGACTTCGAAATTTCCTTGGCGATAAATTTTTAAAAGAACACCATATCCTCTATCTGTATCTTCCGGATGAAGGGGTATGGATCTTTGTGATCGTAAAATGCGAGTATACACCGGCAGATGGAGATGCTTTTTTACTTGGAACGCAGGAAGAAGTCCCGACGCTTCTGCTTTCCACCTGTGGAACAGATGCCTCCAAACGTCTGGTCATATGGTGTGAAAGGCAGGAAGAGAAAGGTGGGCAGATAGAATATTCTGACGAGGAAGCAGAAGTACAGGAAGCTACGGATGATCTTGCTTTCTTAGATGGGGAGTTTGTAGAAAACGAAACCCATGATTTTATTTAAATGTTTGCAGAAATTTAATGGATAATTTCTAAAAAATATAACATTTTAATTTTCAGGTCTTTCTGGATGGACAGGAACAATAATAGTCTATCCGGGAGGGCCTTTTTTTTATTGCAAGAATGGCGTAAAATGGCACTTTTGATGGAAATACGATTGCAGAAAAATGAAAAAAGAAATATTAGTTCTGACTATCATGTCCAGTATGCCGCAAATCATTTGGAGAAGGCGAAGGACGTGTTTATGAAAGCGATGAAGATCCTCTGGATTTATATAGCCCAGTGGAAGGAAAAATAGAAATTAAACTGAGATGATAAAAAAATATAGAAAAAAGAATTGACAATTGTATTCTACAGTTGTAGAATACAATTAACTTCTACAGATGTAGAAAATAAAATTCTAGGAGAATCCACGATGAAGACAAAATTTATGACACTTATGACGGTAGCAACACTTGGGATTTTTTCAGCTGCAACGGTTATGGCAGCAGGAAATAACGATTTCTATACACAGCCGCCGGCTGGATCTGAATGGGAAAAAGCAGATACGGAAGGTACCTATGCAAGCTATACGAACGGAAATGATTATGTAAATATCTATAAATATTCACTGGAGGATGTCAAAACAGGGATTGCCAAATGCAATGACACATACGATGCCTGCTATCAGACAATTTATTCAGAGGGAAACAGCCTGTATATGGCAGTGGGATATGCAAAAGATGCAGATGACATCAGTGACGTCAGAAAATTTGTAGAATATATTTCTTATCCTGGAAATCCTTCACTTACCAGACAGGAGAACGAAAACCAGACCGATGATTCTGATAAGGCAACTACAGATACTGCCAGTCAGAAGTCAGGAGGAGATTCCGATTCCTCCGATACAGAAGAAAATGCTTCTGCAAAATCCTCGGACAGCAATGATGATTCCGATATCCTTTCTACCTCACCAATGACATTAGTTGACAGTGATGGAAATACCATTGAGATTAATTACATTCTTCACAAAGATTATTCTTGTGAATATCGTGGAGATGATGGAATGAACTATACCGATAATGGGGATGAGACTTATACCGACGAAAATGGAAATACCTACTCAGCTCTGAATGATGATACTCATCATCTGGGACATACGTTGGAACAGCATGACCTTCAGGATGCAAACGGTAATACTGTGACGGTTACGGAAACTACAAATGGTGATTATTATTTCCAGGACGAAAATGGTACAGGATTTACGGACAATGGAGACGGGACATGGAGTGATGAAAATGGCAGCAGTTATACAGAAATAGACTGATAGTGGTCAGTAGCTGCAGGAATGGCAAGGGCATTTGCAAATTGTGCAAAAGCCCTTGCCATTTCCGTGAACCGTGGTAAAATAGAGTTATTCCTACATTTGTAGAAAATATGTAACAGGAGGTATGAAAAAGTGAAAAAAACTTACCAGAGACTTCCGGAATCAGAGCTGGATATTATGCTCGTTCTTTGGAATAATACTCCGCCGATGACCAGACCGGAGATTGAGAAAGTGATCACTATGAAGAAAAAACTTGCATCAACAACAATTTTGTCATTGCTGACCAGATTGGAGAACAAAAATTTCGTGGAAGTGACGAAACAGGGAAAAATGAATCTGTATACACCCCTGGTTTCGCAGTCAGATTATCAGGCACATGAAAGCCAGAGTGTTCTTGAGAAACTTTATGGGAATTCACTAAAAAAGTTTGTAACTTCACTTTATCATGGAAAGAAGATCAGCTCGGAAGAAGTCCAGGATCTCAGTGAATTTCTTAAGAACCTGGAGGACAGGGAGGAATAGCGAATTATGGAGGTTTTCATTCTACACATTCTGAAACTGAATGTTATTGCAGCAGTAGTAATTTTACTGGTAAAAGTGCTTGCGACTCTGTTTAAAGGACGTGTATCAGCGAGATGGAAGTACCTTATCTGGCTGTTGATTACGATAAGCCTTTGTGTTCCGGTGCGCCTTCCGGCGAATCTGGCACTGGTGGATTTCAAAGTACTTAGAAGCAGTCAACAGAATACGCAAAGCCCGAAGATAACGGATTACGCAGTCAGACCAGAGGAAAGTCAGAAGATAACAGAAAACGTATCATCTGCGAGCAAAGACATGAAAAATCTGACAGAAATCCCGGAACAAAAGAGAACTGTCAGGTACGAATCAGATAAATGGCTGGGAATTGTGGCTTTGATTTTTGCTGCTGTCTGGCTGAGCGTAGCGGTACTTAAACTGACGGGAGAATTGCTGGCATATTATTTTTCTATAAGGAATCTGGAACGGATGAGTCTGCAGGTAAGTGATACGGTGAGTATTCAGATGTACCGTGCAGCGTGTCAAAAGAAGCACGTACGCAGAATACCGGAACTCAGGCAAAACGCAGGTCTTACCACACCGCTTCTTGCAGGACTTTTACATACAAAATTGTATCTACCAGCAACCGGGTATTCAGCAGAAGAAAGAAAACTTATCTTTTACCATGAACTTACACATTATTGCCATCGGGATCTCTGGTATAAGATGCTCCTTCGAATCTGTGCATCGATATACTGGTTCAATCCCTTTCTTCTTATCATGCTGAAAGAAGCGGATAAGGATATTGAGAATCTGTGTGATACAGCAGTTGTTCGCAGAGTTAATAAAAAGGAACATAAATTATATCGACAGCTGCTTCTCAGGACAGTAGCCATGGAAAATCAGATTCCATATGTGACAGCAAGTCTTAATGACAGCGAAATGGTGTTTAAAGATCGGATTCTGTATATGGTGAACATTCGGAAACTCCGCAAAGGAATTCTTCCGGGAATTCTTGTGACGCTGCTGCTTGCAGGCGGTAATCTGGTATTTAATGTCTCTGCCGGGACAGATACAGTTTCAGTAGAGACGGAGAAGTCTGGTATTGAAAAAAATGCAGATCCAGAGAAAAATAATGTACCGGATTATGCACCATTTTCTGAAATGGTAACTATGCAGAAAGCTGCTGAAACCCAGGACGAAGGAGGAGTGACAGAGAATACAGATACAGAGGATTCTGTAGACGAAGAGGAAAAAGCAGATGCGGAAACAAACGATGAACCTGCCATGGAAAACAGCGGACAGGTAAGTGAAACGACCGATGATGGAATTACCTCTGACAACAACGGGTCTGTTTCATCTTATGAAAATCTGCCAGCAGGCGTACCATATACCAGTGGATTCAGTACTACTTCCGGTGTAGCATCAATTGTAGCACCGGGTGGAGGAGATGAAGAATCCAGAGTTCTTTACGATAACGGAGATGGGACCTATTCTGATTATTATGGGAGCCGATACAGTTATCAGGGAGATGGAAACTGGGCAGATGCCAATGGAAATTCATATCGTACCTGGAATGACGAAGGTTATCATTTCGGAAACCAACTGGAACAGCATGAACTCCAGGGCAGTAACGGTACTGTTAATGTAATAGAAACAACAAACGGAGATTATTATTATTGTGACGCAGATGGGGTCGGATACACAGACAATGGTGACGGTACCTGGACGGATGAGAATGGGAACATCTATACAGAATAAAGGATTTGTCCGATCGATGCATATTCAAATGATATTATTTCAGAAGAGGTATTGTATATGACCTACAATTTAGTAGAAATTCAGAAAAGACAGGAATCTACTGACAAATTTGTTCAGAAAGTTGGTAAAACTTTATGGCATTACACTTCTTTTCCAGCCTTGGATGGAATTTTAAGGAAAAAAGAGATTTGGTTTGGCAGCGCAACGAATGTGAATGATGCAAAAGAAGTGATTGGGTTTATTGATAACCTGAAGCAGAACATTGAGAACGGTCTTACCCAAAATAATATAAAACCCAAATGTGATGTTGATAAAATATTTAAAGAAATATATGACAGAACATCGCAAAAACACCTTTTTATGTTCTGTTTGTCACAGGCATTAGACGATGCAGCTCAATGGGACCGCTATGCCGATTATGGACGTGGTGTTGCAATAGAATTCAATACCGAAGCATTGCACAACTTGTTATATTATCATGGGATGATCATTGGCGAACAGTATTATACTCAGGAGACCAGGGATCATGAATTATACAAATTATTGTCTTCATATATTTCCACTGGAATTCTGGAAGGATTTTCCAACTTAGATGGATTCATTGATAATTTAGCATTATGTGCCCTTATTCACAAACATCCTACATTTACTGCTGAAAAGGAAATCCGAATCGCACCATATTTTGTAACGGACAACGATTCTCATATCGAATACAAAACATTCAATATAATAAAAGAGTTCTACATTTTAGATTTACAAAAAGTCTTAGAAACAGAAAATATGCACAGGGAAGATATTATCAATTCAATTATTATCGGACCACGTTCATCCCAGAATCCAAAAGATTTGGAAAACTACTGCAGACATCTTGGATTGCATAAACTGGCTCAAAATATAAAAGTATCTGATTGTCCATTGCGTTAATAGATAAGAGGTTCCACTTACAGTGTGGAATCTCTTTTTCTGTCGAAACTCATCTATCGATTTTTGTTGTTGTCGGTTGCTTCATATAGTACACTGTCGTTATAATTATTAACCGGCAATGGAAAGAATGAGGAAATCGTATTGGATACCACAGATTACACTTCATGTGCAGAGATTGAAGAAGCAAAGAAAGCGTTTTTCGAAACCAAAAGGAATCGAAAAACGCTTTTTCATATATGACATATAAAAAAATGGAATCATAAACGATAGCATATTATTTGCGAATATCTACCAGTCCCTTTTTCAGTATATATTCCGAGAACTCATATGAAGCTCCGTCTCCAGTCACATTCAGATACAGATTTTTGAGGTCACTTTCATTTACGATCCAGGCCATGTTCAGTTGTACACTTTCGCCTGGTTTTATAGAGGAAATATAGTTTCCACCGTTGCCATAATTTTCAGAGACACTATAATATACCATTTCTCCAGTCTTTGCCACGCCGGTCCAACTAATGTAGTCATAACCATCGCCGGCCTGTTCTGTTGAAATGTAAAGCTGTACTTTTCCATTTTCTTTAGTCAGGGTCAGTAAAGCACCAAGATAAAGCATATGGTCGATTTCCTCATTTGAATGATTGGTATAGGTAACTGTAACATAGACCAGTTTCTGATTCACTTCCTCTGACTTCACAATTTCATCCAGGGAATCGATTCCGTCGCCAGATTTCACATAATTCAATGTGTTTGTAGCTAGCTTTCCATCAGCATCAATGGCTTTCGCCCATTCTTGTGGTATTTTGTCCGGATCGAGAAGCTGAAGATCATCAGAAATTTGAACAGAATCTACCTTTACAGAAATCGTTTTTTCCAGATATTCACCATTTGTGTTTTCACCAATCACATCCAGATCAAAGGTGTCACCAATTTGGTAAATGGGTAGTTTTTTCTCATTTACAGAAGTACTTATTTCATCATTATCATCTTCTGTCTTTTCAGATATCATCTCTCCGCTCCATGTAGGTAATCCGGCGGTCTTTACCATAGTCGTGTTTCCCTCAATCACCAGATTTTCTGCAACTTTTATGGCTTCATCCTTTGACACATCATCTCCGATGTAGATCATAAGCACACGATATAAATCCGGGCAGATAATATAAATTCTCTGGTTAAGAGCCCCGTTTTCGGTAATGCTATTATATTTGAGATATATCCCCTGGTATTTTCCAAATGTACGCTCTTCACTATCAATAACATTCTGATCCTGTACTACCTGTCCCAGATCATTTTTATCCAACAGGACAAATGAAAAACTGAACCCGCCAGTCATGTCATGCTCAGGATATTGGAGATGGTACTCGTCAATCCAGCTCATGCCCTCCGGAACATATTTAGTAGACAGATCTACCTCTGGGACCTCATCTGGAAGTACGGTCTTCTTTGCTGCATCACCAGCATCAATTTTGACTGAAACACCATAAGAACCCTGTTTTTCCAAAAACCAGTGATACAGATTTACTCCTGCATATACTGCCGTGGAAACTGCCAGCACACACGCAGCTGCCACTGCGGCAACTTTCGGAGCTGTCCATCGTTTTCTTCTTCGCAGATTCGCCACTTTATTATCCGCCAGCTGCTTTGCCACCTCATTTTGAATCATATTATGGATAAAATCCGGTGTTTCGGGAATATCGTTTTTCATATCTTCTAATCTCATATTGACACCTCCTGTAATTCCTGCCTTAATTTTCCTCTTGCCCTTGCAAGTCTCTTTTGAACGGCACCTTCCGATATTTCAAGGATCTGGGCGATTTCTTTTACACTGAAATCTTCTATATAGTATAGAATAACGGGTAAACGCAGTTCCTCTTTTAAGGAATTTACGGCTGTATATAATTCACTGTAATTCTTTGTTTTTTCTAATTCCGGTTCCTGTCTGTCAGCTAGATTTTCCAATGGGATAAATTTACTGGATTTACGCACAAGACTGTAACATTCGTTGATTAAGATACGGATTAACCAGGTCCGGGCATAGTTATCGTTTTTTAATGTACCGACGTTGGAAAAAGCCTTCACAATTGTTTCCTGAATAGCATCTGCACAGTCATAGTCACTAAATAAAATTGTTTTTGCAGTTGAGTATAATTGTCTTTCTGAATCTAGGATCAGAGATCCAAGTTGTTCCTTTGTCATTTAAACACCACCTCTTTTTTTGCCAGCCAGCATTTTCTTTACATCTATTAGACGTGCAGAAATCAAAAATATCCCTAATAATTTATTCTTTTTCTTATAAATGGACAAGTTCGTGGTTTTGCACAAAAAAATGTCTACTTTCAATAGTATTCCATAATGAATGAGATAACTACCAAAAAGATTAATCATTTGTTGGACATTCTTTCGCTCTCCGATGTGAAAAAGAAAAAAATCTCCAATCTGTCAAGCGGATTGAGGGCAAGGTTTGGAACTGCATAATTCCGACCTCAAAGCTGCCGGAATGTGAAATGCGGCTGCGCATTATCAATCAGCGAGGCGAAGATCACAATCAGGTTTCTATTCGTTATCTGTCCGAACACTTGGAAATTGATGAATCTGTTACAACGGAACCACGATTGGAAGATCTGTATCTGTGGTTGTTTCCGCAGACAGATTTGGAAAAGGAGGACAGATAATATGCGACCCCGGATAGGATCAAATCGGCTTTGGAAACTTATCAAAGCTGCGGTCGAGAATATGGGCCGGTCGAGGAAGATGGCTTTCATCTGGCTGTATATATTGAAAAAATCGTCCCGATCCGTTCCTTACTGAACGGTCTGTCCGAAGCGTTTGCTGATCCATTAACAGACATTGGTGCTGATTTAATGGATATTGACCCGAATGACATTAACGGAGCCTATTATGAAAAGTGCGCAAAACATTTACAGGATGTCATGCGGAACGAGCAAAGAGAAAACGAAACCGCACAGCAGAAAGCTCTTGAAAAATATTCAGAACTTGATACGCCATTTTATCTTCATTCTGGAATTTCTAAAGATGCCTTTGATTATATTGAGTTTTATATTTTGTTCCTTGCTATTTTGTGCGTGGCAATCGCAGTACCTACTTTCGCTGGAGAATATCAAACGGGCGGTGACAGCATCCTGCGAACCACCGAATACGGGCGTAAACAATTAGCAATTACCAAGATTCTGGCGGCATTTACACTTTGCGTTTACACAAACCTATGATGAATTTTACGGAAATATTGTAGCTAATAGCATTGTTTATGCGTTGAAAATATCTGAAAAATTGATGATAGTAGAAATATAATATTAAAATAAAAAATTGTTTTACTATAGAGAAATATATAGTATAATACAACCATAAGAAGTGATAAAAAAATAACAAGTTGACCTAGCCAAACATAATAAGTTTTACTGTTGTGTTTGGCTTTTTTTATTTGATAGCCAGAGCGGGAAGTGAGGTGTCTGCAATGCTAATTTGTGTTATCTTTGATTTGGGAATGGCAGTGATTATGTTTTTATTCGGAATCTGCTTTGTAAAATCAAATGGAAAGGCCGCTGCATTTTTGTCTGGCTATAATATGAAATCTAAGGAAGAACGAAAACAGTATGATGAAAAAGAAATGTGCAGAGTATATGGAAATCGGATGATGTGGATGGCACTGCCATTTGTAGCCGGGGCAGCCATAGATTTATTATACAGTGGAATCGGGTGTCTGGCAGCGTGTGTAATATGGACCGTTCAATTTGTTTTATTGATGAAAGAACGTATGAAACGAGAAAAAATAGAAAAGAACATTTAGGCAAAAATTATATGCGAAAGAAGATATACAAGCTATCCAGGAACAGGATAATTCTCGGGAACAAGAGGAACTTTAATTACTTAAAGGAGATGACGTGAATATGAGATGTCCATATTGTGAAGGAAAAATGCGAAAGGGTCAGTTGCATGCGGTTGGTGCAGGGGCAGGACTGGAGTGGAAAGAAGGCTCTGAGAGTTTGCGGTTAAATACGGATCCAGAGTTGGCAGCAAGGATATCTGGAGACCGCATAGCTGCCTATAATTGTGATTTTTGCAGAAAGATTATTGTCCCTTACGAATATTGAGATTTTCAATTCTTTGAAAAATATGCTTTAAGTAGAGATGGGAACCAATTGAATTCGAATACGATTAATTGCGAGGAATCAGGCGATGAAGATAAAACGTGGAGATATTTACTATATAGAGTTGTATCTGGAACCTGGAAAAATTTCTGACCACAATAAAAGAAGCAATGGAACATTGTCATTTACCGGAGTGGAACTAATGGATGCTATTGTGTCAGCTGGGATGCCAGATATATATTTGAACAAGGCGAACAAAAGAAATCGTAAAGAGGAGATATATTTCAAAATTAAATTGTTTGAAACATATGTTGCTTTATTGCCAAACGGAGAACTTTTATTCGATCCTGCAAGAAAAGTCTATTTGGATAGTACAGAAATTGGTGCAATTAATTATTGGATTGGAATGATACTTATCACTGTACTGGGAAAGAAAAAATATGGTTATGAGTATATGGTTCACTTATCGATGATATCAAACTTTAGTTCACATCCACGCATAAAAAAACATCGATTTTTTTCAGTTAATGGCAAAACTACATACAAATCACCGGATCTAATAGCAATAAACAATTCGAACCGTTATTATGGTGTTTTCGAATCAAAAGGTTATAGCGCTTATGATTCAAATGCTATGGAACGTGGTTATATTCAAGCAAAATCAATAGATAAGATAAATGGAAAACCTCCAAAAAATTCTTTAGTTGTAATGACCGTAACAGGAAAGAGAATAGAGATAACGGAAAAAGACCCAGAGGGTGGAATGGAACAGATTGAAGTCAATTTAAGTTTCCTGCAAATATATCATTATTTGCCGATTGTTGAGTTGATTGTGGAATTAGGCCCAGAGGAACAGGAAGACTGGACATTTGGTTCTCTCGTATATGAGGAAGAAAAGTATTCTATTGGAATTCCTACGGTTTTGTATAAGGAACTTCTGCCAATAGCAGAAGGTAAGGAAGAAAATTTACTGGATGAGTTTCTTGAAAAAATTTCTTCTAAGGAAACATATTTATTAGATATCGTTCCGGATGAGGCAAGGCAGCATATTCTTCATGTAAAATAGAAATATGGAACCTTAAATCTTTATCAACAAATTAATGTAGATGTGGGAGGAAAGGGATATGAAAAAAGAATATAAGGTACTTATTTGTATTCTGGCTTTGATATTCAGCATAGGTGCGACTTGCATAGGTTTTGGATTGATTGGGAGCTCTTCTATGAAATTTGGAATGAAATATGTGTGTGATTTCGTTTTTCTGATGCAAACAATAGCTACATGCTGGGTTGTTATAGAATTGCTCAAAAAGTAAGCTTATTAGAGGGCTTTGAGTAAGTACCAGTATCTGACATATGAGAGGAAGGCACTGTTATGGATGGTATAAGCAGCAGGAAATTAACATGGGGAATTTGCATCGTTGGAATTGCGATTGCAATAATAAGTTTCTTTTTCTTACCGGAGATTATTCCCGTTCACTTTGCTGGAAATGGAGCAGCAGATGACTTTGGCAATAAGATGGAAATTTTTTTAATGCCGATACTTCTTCTGACAGTTACGGTCTTGAGTGGTATAAAAAGTGTAAAGTATGTTCTGATGCATTCGAAAACTTGGCTAACAGTTGGTCAATATAACCTGATGATTGATTGTGTTTTAGGAATTATTTTGATTGCAGAAATTTTTATGATTTATGCTTCGTTTGTTTAAAGGCTGATCTATAAATAAAGAAGCAAATATATGGCAGTTTCTGGTTCATTGGGCAGGCTGTTTTATATCAAAGTGTGAAGAGGAGCTGGTTCATGATGAAAAAAGTAATTCCAATTATTTTATTTACGGTATCAGCAATATTGCTTTCTGCATGTGGCAGAAAAGAAGAACTGTACGAGATTCCTGATTTGTCACAGTACAAGACAGATTATGTAGGAGATTCTTCGAATGTTATAAATATTGTAAGTGGGCAAGAGTATCCGGAAGGATATTCTTATGATAGCATACAGATACAGTCTGAAACGAAGCCTTATGGATTAACAGTATTTCTAAAAGTTGAGCCGTCTGCAGTTAAGATTGAAGATGAATTGCAAGTTAATGCGGATATGACATTTGATTTGATTGGTAATTTGGAAACACTTGATTATAAAATAGCGGATAGCAAGGAAATCATTGCATCGTATGAACGGTAGATCATTCAGTGGTTAATATTTTGTCTGCTATTATGTAGTAAGAAAAATAGGAAAGCGAAATATATATTTGGAGGACAGCAATGAGAAAATGCGAAAAGTGTGGAACAGTCATGAGAGCGGATTTAAGACTTAAAGTTAATGGCGGTGGCTATGGGATCGTTGTAGATGTAGATGAAAAACAAAAAACGACAACTATAGATGATGTTAAAGTTGCAGTCTGTCCAGAGTGTGGACATACAGAAATGTATTTAGAGGATTTAACTAAATTGAAGTAAAATTAGATATGATTGAAACAGGATAAAAAATTTTGATGGAATGCTTGTGGAGAAAATAAATATGAAAAAACTTAATTATACAGAAGATTTATTGAGAGTTATCTTCTTTTGGATAGGAACATTCTTTCTTGTTTCCGGTATCTTAAGTTTTCTTGGGATATTAAAACCAGCAGTAAACTCAGGTATTCAGAATCCAGATATGTTGGGAACTGTGTTTTCTATAACGGGGGTGCTTTTGTGTATAATAAGTGCTGCTCTTGGAATTTATACTGCAAAGCTTGATAAATTACATTTACAATTAATCGAAAATGGTACAAAAGTGAAGGGCTTGGTAGAAAAAGTATATTTGCAAAAATACACAAGATATAGAAGACAGATTCCATACAGGATTCTATATAGTTTTACATATCATGATAAAGTGTATTATCATAAAAGCCGTTTGGTATGGGAAAAGCCGGATCTTAAGAAAGGCGACTTGATTACCGTATATGTAAATAATCTTGGTAAATCAACAGTTTATAATTGCAATGAAGCGGTCTGATATCTAGCCTCTATATTTCGGAAAAATACTGCACGATTTGTGGTTTACAGAAGAGCAGCTTCAAAGAATGCTGAGGATGAAAAATGCAAATCCATCAGATGTATGGAAATTCAGAGATTATTAATTGGACAAATTGAAAGCTGAAAGGAAAACTGCCTATCCGTTTTCAGCATTGGCGGATCCGTCTGCTAATAAGTGGTTTAAAAATCAAAAAACGTGGTAAGAGTATTTTCATAATTCTGTTCAATTTTGTCTATGTTTTCGAGAATCCTGTTCATGTACAAATGCAACTAAATTAGAGTATAATAAGGGAAACCATTGAAACTGGGTTTCCGTAAAGGACATTCCTGTGATGGCAGGAATGTCCTTTACATATAGCGGTAAATTCTGAAGTAGTTGGCATAGAAGTTCATGAGGTAGTTGACGTATGCTTTAAATCTTTTCATTTCGTTTTCCTCCTTTCTTTATCTTACAAGCACATTATAATATCAGAAGACGTCTATTACTTGCCAAATGGGAAGAAAAAGTAGACAAAACTTGCAGGAGATTAATTGGAATGTACTGGTAAGAGCATCACAGACATTTGCCTGGATGCAGGAGTTGAGAGCCAAAGGACATTTAACTGGGTATCTCGTGAAAGATATAAAGTAACGTCAAGGGAATACCGGAATTTTTATCGTGAACAACATATAAGTCAGACCCAGGATGAAATATCTGGAATGGAGAAATAGGATGGCATTTATAATCTGTGTAGCAGCACTCATAATCATGATGTTTGTATTTACCCAAATGTTGTTAAGTTTCAGCAATAATAGTAGTGCGGCAGTTGAATCTGTTGATGCGACTGTAGTTGAAAAGAAGCAAGGAATCTATACCCATATGCAGTCTGAAGCACATGTACCTTGGTTTCGCGTTGTATTTGAGATGACAGATGGAAGTTTGATGGAATTTCAAATGCAACAGGGAGATTTTCGTGAATTGGAAAAAGGCGATCGAGGTATGCTGACTTATCAGGGAAATCGGTATATATGTTACCAAAAATATAAATTTAAAAGTGAAGCACAGGAGGAAGAAAAATGTTAAGTGAAAGCATTGCAAAACTGGTACAGTATGGGATTACAACAGGTCTGACACCGGAATGTGAAAGAAACTACACAACAAATCTTCTGCTGGATGTTTTTCATGAAGATGATTATGAAAAACCGGACAACATTGAGGAACCTGTTAATCTTGAAGAAACATTGGACGAATTGCTGGATGAAGCCGTAAAAAGAGGTCTGATTGAGGACAGTATTGTATACCGGGATTTATTTGATACCAGATTGATGAACTGTCTGATGCCACGTCCGGGTCAGGTACAAAAAGAATTCTGGGACAAATATGCAGAAAGCCCGAAGAAAGCTACTGATTATTTTTATAAGCTGAGTCAGGACAGCAATTATATCCGCAGGTATCGTGTAGAGAAGGATCAAAAGTGGAAGGTAGACAGTCCATACGGTGAGATTGATATTACCATCAATTTGTCCAAACCGGAAAAAGATCCAAAAGCAATTGCCGCGGCAAGGAATGTAAAATCCGGAAGTTATCCGAAATGTCTTCTTTGCCCGGAAAATGAAGGATATGCGGGACGTGTTAATCATCCGGCAAGGCAGAACCACAGAATTATTCCGATCACAATCAATGATACTCCTTGGGGATTCCAGTATTCTCCGTATGTGTATTACAATGAGCATTGCATTGTGTTTAACTGCCAGCATACTCCAATGAAAATCGAGAGAAATGCATTCATTAAACTGTTTGATTTTGTAAAACTGTTTCCGCATTATTTCCTTGGATCTAATGCAGACCTGCCGATCGTAGGTGGTTCGATCCTAAGCCATGATCATTTCCAGGGTGGACATTATACATTTGCAATGGCAAAAGCACCAATTGAGCAGCACGTGGTACTTCCGGGATTTGAAGATGTAGAGGCTGGAATTGTAAAATGGCCATTATCTGTGCTTCGTATTCGACATAAAGATTTCAACCGTTTGGTAGATCTGGCAACACATGTGCTGGAAGTATGGAGAGGCTATACCGATGAAAAAGCATTTATTTATGCTGAGACCAATGGAGAACCACATAATACAATTACACCAATTGCACGTAAAGTAGGTGATACCTACGAACTGGATCTGACATTAAGGAACAACATCACAACAGAAGAACATCCGCTGGGAGTGTACCATCCGCATGCAGAATATCATCATATTAAGAAAGAAAATATCGGTCTGATCGAAGTTATGGGACTTGCAGTTCTTCCGGCCAGATTAAAAGGTGAGATGGAACTTTTGGAAGAGTATATTCTCGAAGGCAAAGATATTTCTTCAAATGAACAGATTGAGAAACATGCAGAGTGGGTTAAGAAGTTTCTTCCGAAATATCCGGAAATCACAAAAGAAAACATCCATGGCATTTTTCAGAAAGAGATTGGAATCGTATTTACCCATGTTCTGGAAGATGCAGGAGTATACAAATGTACGACCGAGGGAAGAGAAGCATTCATGCGTTTTCTTGAAACATTATAAAAACTGAAATAAAAGGATTCTTTGGGAAATGGGAGGTAAGTGAAACCTCCCATTTTTTTAGGGCAGCTACTCTTAAGAAGCATGGATCGGGCAGTTGCATTATACGAAAGTATGGAATTGCGGGGATTCCATGGGGAATTTTATTATGCAGAGAAAGCATATAACAAACTTGCATCCTGGGGATATGTGATTTTCTGGGTATCAGTATTTATTTTGATGAGAACATGCTCAGTCACAGTGCTGCTGGGAAGAATGTTTGTATAGAAAGTGTAGACGAAAATAATAAAATTTGAAAATGTAGTATTTGGATATGGAGAAGAGAAAAATGCCTTGAATTATGTGTCTTTCCATATCAGTAAAGGAGAACAGGTGGGGCTGATCGGAGCCAATGGTGCAGGGAAGTCTACGCTAATGAAGGCAATGCTGGGACTGATCCCTGCAAAGGGAAAGATCACTGTTGATGAAACAGAAGTAAATCAGGAAAATTCAAGTAGAATCCGGCAATGCCTGAGGTATGTGTTTCAGGATTCTGATAATCAGATGTTTATGCCGACGGTTTATGAAGATATGATATTTGGACCATTAAATTATGGTAAGAGCAGAAAAGAAGCAGATCAGCTTGCCAGGGAGGCCTTGGAAGAACTGGACCTTATACATTTGAAAGACCGCCAGAATTATAAGATGTCAGGTGGCGAAAAGAGAATAGCTGCCATAGCCACCATCCTTGCAATGAACCCAAAGGTAATGCTGATGGACGAACCATCAACAGCATTAGACCCAAAGAACCGGAGACGGCTGATACGGATCCTCGCAGAAAAGAGCAGCGTAAAATGTTTTGTAGAAATCAGCTTACTGTTTGTAAAAGAAAATGTTTTTTCCAGCAGCCCTGGTTATTTTTTATTAAATCGGAGATATTAAAATCAGACGATTTAAAAAATATGTCTGAATGCTGTTTATCGTTAAAAACAGGGGGCATGGATGGGAAAAAGAAAAGAGATAACCGGTAAGGATAATGGAAAGCAAAAAATGTGGACAATAATCACTGTCATCATAGTGTTCTTTGCTATGGCTGGCTATGCAGGAATGTCTTATTACTATTCAGACAGATTTTTTCGGGGAACAACGATCAATGGAATTAACTGTTCTGGAAAAACATCGGAAGAGGCAGAACAGGCGGTTGCTAAAAAAGCAGAGGATTATCTGCTGGAAGTAAAGGCAAGAAATCTGAAATCACAGAGTATCAATGGAAAATTGATCGGATATCGTTATGTTTCGGATGGCAGTATTTCCCAATATCTGGATGAACAAAAACCATATAAATGGGTTCGGGGATTTTGGAAAAAACAAAATTATACAGCCAAGGAAAACATGACCTATGATAAAGTGAAGTTAAAAGAACAGCTGGAAAAACTGGAATGTGTAAAAAAAGAGAATCAGACAGCACCAGAAGATGCATATGTAGCTTATAAAGATTCGAAGTTTGAAATCGTACCGGAAACAGAAGGGAATACCCTGGATTTCAATGGAGCTTATCAGGCACTGTCAGAAGCGGTTGCTAGCAAAAAAAGAACGATTGACCTGAATAGCTGTCCGGCTGTTTATGTAAAAGCGGCAGTACTGAAAGATGATCCAGATCTTAAAAATTCATTGGAAGAATGCCAAAATCTGATTCGGACCAAAATCGTATATATATTTGGAGAAGAAACGGTAACATTGGAGGGAGACGAGATCAGAAAATGGCTTATTTTTGATGAGAGAGGACGGCTGCAAAAAAATGAGGATGAACTGAGACAGTGTGTGGCAGAATATGTGGCACAGCTGGCTGCCACACATGATACCGTAAATACAGAGAGGGAATTTTGTACAACAAGCGGACGTACTGTTCAGGTGTATAGTTCCGTTTATGGATGGAAGATCGATCAGGAAAAAGAAATAGAAACCATTATGCAGGAAATGATTGCAGGAGTACAGATAAGCCGGGAACCGGTATACGCTATGCGGGCAAATGCACGGGGAATGAATGATATAGGCAGCACGTATATTGAAGTGGACCTGTCTGCACAGCATTTATATTACTATCAGGATGGTTCTATCATTTTGGAATCGGATATTGTGTCAGGAGATATGCAGTATGCAAAACGGCAGACACCACCGGGAATTTTTCAACTGTATTACAAGAAAAGTCCATCTGTGCTGAAAGGAAAGATGCTGGAAAATGGGAAATATGAATATGAAAGACCAGTAACTTACTGGATGCCTTTTAATGGGGGGATTGGATTTCATGATGCTTCATGGCAGCCATACTTTGGAGGAAATCGTTTCCGAGAAGGTGGTGGATCCCATGGATGCATTAATCTTCCGGCGGACAAAGCGGCAGAACTTTATAATAGGATAGACGAAAGTGTGCCGATTGTCTGTTTTTATTAAAAATGGGCAGGATATATAGTTTTATATAGAGGTTTGTTTATAAAATGGAAGATCTTAAATGGTCTTCTGTTTTTTTTATAATTATCAGCAATAATTTCATGGAAGAAAAGTGTGTATGTTCCGTCCAGATATGGAAAGAAGTCTTTGACCATTTTGACCGGGAACCGAAAAAAATCGAGATAAATGAGATTTATTCGATTGATGAAGATGCAAAGGAAACCTTGCAGGAGAAGATCAAGAGGATGCTGGTTACAGAAGCAAAACGAATGGTAGTGTATAAAATTAGGTGGATGTAATTGAGAAAAAAATATGATATCATGTTAGTAACAAAACGGAAATTATGGAGGAATAGAGTGTGAAAAAATGCAAATATTGTGGCAAAAAACTCAATGATAATTTTGAATTTTGTAACAGTAAATGTGAAAATTATTATGAAAAGATGATGGATAAAGACAGCCATAAAATCAAGTATTTTACATTAGGCATTATTTTGGGATTCTTAGTTATGTTTTATGGCATTATTTCTAACAATAATGTCTTTATAATAGGAATTGGGATTGTAGTAATGGGTATAGATGTTGTTTTATTGCCATTTACAACTCCTGAAACAATTAATTTTCTAGGATATCAAAAGTCAAAATTCGCAGGAAGAATATCAGGCATATTGATTATAGCAGTTGGAGTATGGATGTGTTTTATTCAATGATAAATCCCAGCCTGCAAAATTGAAAATAAATTGAAAGTTACGAAATCGGAGGAGTTAATGATTATGTGGAATGAATTAGGTTTAAGCGGGGGAACCGCAATTATTATTTTGATTGCGCTGTATTTCGTCATCAAATGGGCAGTGAAAAATGGAATCAAAGAAGCCTACAGTGCCATTACTGGAAAGAAAACGGAAGAAGATGTCAGAAACGAAAAAGAATTGAAAGAACTCGGATTTGAGTTAGAAGATAAATAAAAGTTTATAGAGATGATGAAAGCATAATAGAATTAGCTGGCATATGGGAGTGATCGAATGAGTTGGTTAAATATATAGTACGAAAGTAATTTGAGAAAAAATGATAAAAGGGATGGGATGAAAGCTCTTGCAGTTTACTGCTTAATCATGTGCAGTGCTTTCTGTCAGGGCTGGCTTTATACAACAAATATAAATGTTATTGTGCTGAATTTATCACAGATATGGATCCCTTTGATTTTGACTGCTGGCTTCTTTTTATTTTTTTACTGTAGCAAAGAGAACATTAGAAGTATTATTCAGAGGGTACATACAAACAAGATTATTTGGACTCATAAACAGTCAGTGGATAGTTGGAATAATCAATTCTGTTCTTTTTGCTTCTTGTCCAAAGAGAAAGAAAAGGTAGATTAGAAAGTGTTTTTTACAGGCAGGTGATTAGATGAATGATCAATTCTTACAAGGAGTATTATTCGATTGGAATAGAATTGATAACGATAGTTATTTAACAAAATATAACAAGAATTCTCCTTCCTCTATAGGTGGGAGATGAATTGTAGATCTGAGCATAAATGCTCAAAAGAATTTTATAAACAAAAAAAGAAAACACTTGTTCGCGTGTTGGAATTGTATTATAATAATAAAAAGAGAACATATTGTTCAAAAAACGATGATTGAAATCATTCATATGTAGGAATAAGGTGAGAAAAATAAATCGGGCAGTAAAAATAAGAATCTATCCAAATGCAGAACAACGTGTGCAAATAGATAAAACAATCGGTTGCAGTCGCTTCATCTATAATTGTATGCTTGCTGACAAAATGGAACATTATAAAAAAGAAAAAAAGATGTTAAGGAACACACCAGCCAGTT
>NZ_JAJBNQ010000037.1:0-30457 GCF_020538025.1 Blautia sp. MSK17_66 | reverse complement strand
TGTAGATACTTGGCTCAATAGAGCCATTGAGCAAGAAGCCCCCACTTCAAAATCTGGGATTTAAGTGGTGGGAGCATATCACTTGGTGAAAAACATCTAAAAATGATATGATAATACAAAGAAAATATGCTGCGAACAAAAAAATTCAGCATTAAAGGGAGGTACTTTTAAGCAGATGAGGAATAAACCGTATAGAAGAGTTGCTGAAGTTTGAGGGAGCCTTTTAGGCTCCCTTTGTTACTGTGAACAGTTACCTGCTTTTACTAATTTGTGGTCTGAGATTGTATGAAAGAAGAAATTCGTGTATACTGGAATTCACAGACAGACTGCCAAAAGGCAGCGCAAAATCAGGAGTGAATAAAATGAGAGAAAAACTGACAAAAAGAGACGTAGAAAAAATAGAAGAAGAGATAGAGCATCGTAAGCTGGTCATCCGAAAAGAAGCGATCGAGGCGGTCAAGGAAGCCCGTGCACAGGGTGATTTAAGTGAAAATTTTGAGTACTACGCTGCGAAGAAACACAAAAATCAGAACGAGAGCAGAATCCGTTATCTGGAGAGAATGCTCAAGACCGCAGAACTTGTGGAGGATACCTCCGGATCAGATGAAGTGGGAATGGACGATATTGTTGAAGTGGAATTTGAGGAGGATGGCGAGGTGGAAAAATACAAACTGGTCACTTCCATCCGCGGAAATTCCATGGAAAACCGTGTCAGCATTGAATCACCGATTGGAAAAGCACTGAAAGGACATCGTGTCGGAGACAGAGTCAGAGTTCAGGTAAATGAAAATGTAAGTTATTATCTGCGCATTCGCTCTATTGATAAAACGGGCGATGAGGGAGAGGATATACGAAGCTTCTGAGCATGAGACTCGTGAATAAGGGACATTTTTCGTAACTGTTTACAAGTAATATCCCGCGAGGTGTTTTGCCATAAATATGGCAAAATCCCGAGACATACCGGGCAAAATGCCATCACCGAAGGTGATTTGGAATGCATTTTGACCAAGTTACTGCGAACGGAGTGAACAGTAACCATTTTTCTGCAAAATCCGATTTTACAAAGATTTAACACAATGCTGGTGAGAACTTTACACTCTGCCAATATGATGAATCCATATTAAAATTTAAAAGCAGCCGGTTAATATAGCATTAACACCTGACAGCTGCAGAAGAAGGAGAAGATTATGGATTTTTTCAGCATATTGACACTGCTGGGCGGACTTGCCCTGTTTTTGTATGGAATGCAGGTCATGGGCGATGGCCTGGCAAAGGTATCAGGAGGAAAACTGGAACAGATTCTTGAAAACCTGACTTCCAGTAAATGGAAGGCAGTGCTTCTTGGATTGTGTGTAACTGCAGTGATCCAGTCCTCATCAGCAACGACGGTTATGGTCGTTGGTTTTGTAAACTCAGGTATTATGAAGCTGACGCAGGCAGTCGGCATCATTATGGGTGCAAATATCGGAACTACGGTTACTTCCTGGCTTTTGAGCCTGACGGGAATTGAGAGCAGCAACTTTTTTATCAGTCTTTTGAAGCCGAGTTCCTTTTCACCGGTGCTGGCAATGGTCGGAATTATCCTTCTGACCTTTACCAAAAGTTCACGCAAAAAGGATATTGGTACGATTCTTCTTGGATTTGCGGTATTAATGTTTGGTATGGAATCCATGAGTGGTGCTGTAAAGCCGCTGGCAGATGTCCCGGAATTTACAGGACTTCTTCTTAAATTTTCCAATCCGGTAGCAGGAATTCTTGCAGGTGCGATCCTGACTGCGATCATTCAGTCGTCTTCCGCCTCTGTCGGTATTCTTCAGGCACTTTGTATGACAGGTGCAGTTCCGTTCAGTGCTGCGTTTCCGATCATTATGGGACAGAACATCGGTACCTGCGTGACAGCACTTCTGTCTGCCATCGGTGCAAATAAAAATGCCAAAAGAGCAGCTATGATCCATCTGTATTTTAACCTTATCGGAACGGTTATATTTATGGCACTGTTTTATCTGATCAATACAGCAGTACATTTTTCTTTTATGACACAGATGGCGACACCGGCTACGATCGCGATCACACACAGTATCTTTAATATCACAGCAACCGTAGTATGGCTTCCGTTCTCAGGACTTCTTGTAAAACTTGCCTGTCTTACGATCCGCGATGATGAGCACGATGTAGTCAGCAGAGAAGATCAGGAATTTATGATCCTGGAATCAAGATTTCTGGAAAAACCGGCATTTGCAGTAGAGCAGGGAAGAAATGCGGCCAGACATATGGAGAACGAGTCAAGAAAGGTTCTGGATATTGCGCTTGGACTAATTCAGAAATATGATGAAGAACAGGCGGGGAGAGTTGAGAATATTGAAGCAAAGGTGGACCGTTATGAAGATGAACTGGGAACTTATCTGGTGAAGCTGAATAACAAGGATCTTTCAGAGAAAGACAGCCACAGCGTTTCCATCATGCTTCACTGTATTGGAGATTTTGAACGTATTTCTGATCATGCAGTCAACATCATGGAGTCAGCAAGAGAACTTTATGAAAAAAATCTCAGCTTTTCTGTGCAGGCAAAAACAGAACTGCAGGTTCTGATCGCCACGGTGGGGAGAATCGTAGATACGGCATATGAGGTATTTGACAAGCAGGATATGAATCTTACCCGCGATGTGGAGCCGCTGGAAGAGATTGTGGATGAACTGAGCAAAGAACTGAAGCGGCGTCATGTCAATCGTCTGCGTTCAGGGGAATGCACGATCGAGATGGGATTTATCCTCACAGACCTCCTTACCAGTCTGGAACGCATCGCAGACCATTGTTCCAACATCAGTGTCTGTGTAACGCAGGTAAGAGAGAACCTTTATGACACACACAGTCATCTGGAAAGCCTCAAAAACGAACCGGATGATTCGTATTTTAATCGTCTGGAAGAACTGCAGAAAGAGTATGTGCTTCCGTAACTATGAGGGCACGGAACAGTTATGTACTTCCATAAGGGGACATAGACAGTCAGCAGATTCCGGGCAGAAAGGGAAGTAACAAGAATAAAAGAATGATCTATTGTGTAGAAGATGAATTAAATATCAGAGAACTTTTAATCTATACTCTGGAAACAACCGGATTTTCGGCAAGAGGCTTCTCAAGCGGAAAAGAACTCCGTGCTGCCCTGAGGGAAGAACTTCCGGACCTTATTCTTCTGGACATCATGCTTCCGGGGGAAGATGGATACAGTATTCTGGAAAGACTCAAAGCTTCTCAGGAGACGAAGAATATTCCGGTGATCATGGTCACAGCAAAAGAAGCCGAATTTGATAAGGTGCGAGGTCTGGAATCAGGTGCGGATGACTATATTACGAAACCTTTTGGAATGATGGAATTTGTTGCAAGAGTAAAAGCGGTTCTGCGCCGTTGTTCCAGGCAGGAAGAGGATAAGGAACTGAGATGCGGTGAACTTATATTGTCTGTCGGAAAGCATCAGGTCTGCTGGAAAGGGCAGAAGATCGATCTGACACGAAAAGAGTTTGAACTTCTTCAGTATCTGATGGAAAATAAGGGACTGGTCATGACACGAAATCAGATCCTCTGTCATGTGTGGGGATATGATTTTGATGGCGAAACAAGAACAGTTGATGTACATGTCCGTACTCTCAGACAGAAGCTTGGGGATGCCGGAAATCAGATTGAAACTGTCCGTGGCGTAGGATACCGGATCGGAGCATAAAATGAGGAAAAAAATTTTAAACCATACCTGTCTGCTAGTGGTTGTGTCCATGTTCCTGACTTTTTTTGCGGCAAGTCTGGTCATGTACAGTAAATACAATGAGGATCTGAAACAGAGTGTCCGCGACAGTATCAGATATATTCAGAATGGCGTGGAGAAGATGGGAGATTCTTATCTGGATAAAAAGCTGGATGAGGCCTCTGCTGCCCGCATTACACTTCTTGACGGGGAAGGAAATGTGCTGTTTGACTCTCTTGAGAATCCGGCGATGCTTGAAAATCACAGTAACCGGCCAGAGTTCATCGAGGCAGAAAAGAACGGATATGCGGAGACTATGCGTTATTCAGAGACACTTTCCAAGCAGAACTTCTACTGTGCGGTGAAGCTTTCAGATGGAAATATTCTCCGTGTGGGAAGTACAACGGACAGTGTGTTTTCAACAATGTTATCGAGTTTTTCCATTCTTGGAGTGCTTTTGATCCTGATTCTGCTGTTGTCTTTTTTTCTGGTGAGAAAGCAGACAAAGGATCTGATCGAACCGATCAATACCCTGGATCTGGAACACCCGCTCAAAGAAGTACAGTACGAGGAAATGCGTCCTCTTCTGGAGCGTGTAGATGAGCAGAATCATCAGATTGCAAAACAGATGGAGGAACTCAAGGCGGCAGAGGCTGTTCGAAGAGAGTTTTCTGCGAACGTTTCTCATGAGCTTAAGACGCCGTTGATGTCGATTTCGGGATATGCGGAGCTGATGATGAACGGAATGGTTCCGGAGAATAAGATACAGGAATTTTCGGGAAGAATTTATCATGAGGCAAGCAGGCTGAGTACACTGGTAACGGACATTATCCAGCTTTCAAGACTGGATGAGAAAGACAGTGATATGCCGTTTGAATCAGTGGATCTGTATGAATTGGCAGAGGATATCATTCTTCATCTCAACAGCGTAGCTTCAAAAAAAAATATTCAGCTGCAGCTTGATGGACATTCTGTTTCCGTAGAAGGCGTGCGACAGGTTCTTTATGAGATGCTATACAATATTGCGGACAATGCGGTACGATATACAGAGAAGAACGGAACCGTCAAAATTTATGCAGGGCAGAGAGGAAACCATCCGTATTATCGTGTGGAGGATAACGGAATTGGTATTCCAAAAGAAGAGCAGAAAAGAATTTTTGAGCGTTTTTACCGAGTAGACAAGAGTCATTCCCGTGAAACCGGTGGTACTGGACTGGGGCTTTCTATTGTAAAACACGGTGCGCTTATGCATAATGCGGAAATAATACTGGACAGTGCACCAGGGCAGGGCACAAAAATGGAGCTGGTCTTTTGACCGGCTCCGTTTTTGTGTGAAAGATACTCCTGGAATTAAAACTCCATTTCAGAGAGTGCGTCTTCATCGGCAATGATGATACAGTCCGGATGGAACTGAAGGATGGATCCTGGAACTTCTGGTGTGACTGGTCCCTGAATCACCTGTTTCAAAATAGAAGCTTTGTCCTTGCCGCTGACAACAACAATAAGCTTTTTGCAGCGCATGATCGTTCCGATTCCCATGGTATAGGCCTGACGTGGAACATCGTCCTCACTGGCGAAGAAACGTTTATTTGCCTGGATTGTGGTTTCGGTAAGGTCAACGCAATGTGTTTCATCCTCAAAGTGATCGGAAGGTTCATTGAAACCAATATGTCCG
Organism: Blautia sp. MSK17_66; assembly: GCF_020538025.1. Taxonomy (NCBI): domain Bacteria; kingdom Bacillati; phylum Bacillota; class Clostridia; order Lachnospirales; family Lachnospiraceae; genus Blautia; species Blautia sp. MSK17_66. The sequence goes on along the minus strand of NZ_JAJBNQ010000037.1, from coordinate 25,049 downwards.
TCATGACCAAGACCTAGAATCTGAAGATCCGCAGGCCCTACCTGGTGAAGCAGTTCGTTATAAGCCTGGCAGGCTTTGTGACTGTCTGTTTCTGTGCCGTCCGGAACATAAGTATGATCATAGGAAATGTTGATTCTGTGGAACAGATGTGTGTTCATGAAGTAGCGGTAGCTCTGTTCATGAGAGCCTGAAAGTCCCTTATATTCATCAAGGTTTACAGTGGTGATTTCGGAAAAATCCAGGTCGCCGTCCTGGTACATTTCCACCAGTCTGTCGTAAGTGCCGACAGGAGATGAGCCGGTCGCCAGACCGAGAACACTGTCTGGTTTCAGGATGATCTGAGCTGCAATGAGATTGGCAGCTTTGCGGCTGAGTTCCTGATAGTTTTTTACTTTACAGATTTGCATGTGATTTCCTCCCTGTCCATTTATGGATTATTTGTATTTTTAATTCGTAACTGTGATGGAATTTTATGGATGATACTCAGTTCCTGTTCTGGGGACGCTCGGATATTGCCTTTATGGAAGTGGCATATTCTGTAGGCGTCATTCCGGACAGTTTCTTGAACTGCCGGGAAAAATAGTGGATAGAAGAATAGCCAAGAAAATCTGAAATCTGAGTAAAGTTCATATCGTTTTCCCGGATAAGCTGTTTGGCAAAATCTATTTTCATACGGGTGAAAAATTCAATCACACCGCACTGGTATTCCTCTCGAAAAATCTTCTGCAGCTGAGAATGGCCGATCATATTGTTTCTGGAAATTTCCTGGATAGTCAGAGATTCCCGGATGTGCTGTTCCAGATAATGTATGATTTCCCGGCAGACATCAGAAGTCGTCTGACATGGATCGTAAATTCCGGCAGACGCAGAATAGTGTGAATTTGTACAGCGGCGTATCATATGGATCAGAAGTTCTTCCAGATACAGGATCAGAAGCTGCTGTGCTCCAAAGGGGATGTTTTCTTTCTTTTTCATTTGTTCCAGATAAGGATCATCCATGGGAGAAGAAAAGCAGTTCCGGGCTTCGGCAATGATACGGCCGAGAATGCTGCGTTCGGTATCAGAAAAATTAAGAACCTTGTTTTCAAAAAACTTCATACATGGAGAATCGCAGGCAAAAGAGATCACTACAACGCGTGGTGCAGTTCTTCCGGTAGCCTTTAATGTATGAAATTCATTGGGACGATGAAAGATAACCTGTCCACGGGACAGTGTATAACAGCCATTGTCAGTAACAACCTCGGCGGCTCCTGTATCAACACACTGAAATTCCCAGAAGTCATGACGTTCTCCGTCAAAATAAAAATCATTCTGATATTCGTAGTAATGAATGGTATAAATGCTTTTTATAAAAAGTTCCCGCTCCAGCGAAACACTCTGATAAGCCACGGAAATTCCTCCTCTGTAAGATAAGAGTTGTTGATTTATAATATTGTTACCTTTCTTTATAATAATAAATTTGTACGAAATAGTCAAATTATAAATAATATTGTACAAAAATATCGATTGATCGTGCAAATACTATTTTGAAAAAAGTGTACATATTATATAGAGGATAAGAATTATTTATTGTCTTATAGAAGTTTGTGGTGTACAGTTATTTTAACACTATCCAGGAGATAGTATTTCACTGAGAAACAGGAGGAAAAGATGATGAAGAAACCGGTTTTAGTAGTTATGGCAGCAGGAATGGGAAGTCGTTACGGTGGCCTGAAACAGATCGATCCTATTGATAAAGAAGGACATATCATTATGGATTTTTCTATTTATGATGCAGTGAGAGCAGGATTTGAAAAAGTTGTATTTATTATAAAGAAAGAAAATGAGGAGATGTTCCGTGAGGTGATCGGCAACCGGCTGAGCAGACAGATAGAGGTTGCCTATGTGTTCCAGGAATTAGCAAATCTTCCAGAGGGATATTCTGTTCCGGAGGGAAGAGTAAAACCGTGGGGAACAGGACATGCTGTGCTGAGCTGCATAGATGAGATTGACGGACCGTTTGCGGTTATTAATGCAGACGATTATTATGGAATGCATGCATTTAAGATGGCATATGATTTCCTGACTTCCAATCAGGAAGATGGAGACGTTTATCATTATATGATGGTCGGTTATCGCCTTGAAAATACCTTGACAGAGAATGGACATGTTGCAAGGGGGGTCTGTGTGACAGATGAGGAAGGTCATCTGATCAAGATCAACGAGCGTACACATATTGAGAAGCATGACGGTGGAACAGCGTACACAGAAGATGATGGTAAGACTTGGACAATGCTTCCGAAGGGCAGCATCGTTTCTATGAATATGTGGGGCTTTTCAGAAAGTATTTTGCAGGAACTGAAGGCCCGTTTTAAACCATTCCTCGATGAGGCACTTCAGAACAATCCTATGAAGGGGGAATATTTCCTTCCGTTTGTAGTGGATGAACTTCTTCAGGAAAAGAAAGCAACAGTCAGAGTCCTGAAGTCAGAGGACAAATGGTATGGAGTCACATACAAAGAAGATAAGCCGATGGTTATGAATGCGATCCAGAATCTGAAAGATCAGGGACTGTATCCGCAGAATTTATGGGAGGAAGCATAAGGTGGAAAACAGCAATAAAATATCCGAAGTGACAGAAGCTTTTAATTTGCCGGGTGAACTAAAAGAATGTATTCCGTATGGAAACGGACATATCAATGATACCTACAGGCTTACCTGTGAAACCCCGGAGGGGATCAGGCGTTATATTCTGCAGAGAATGAGCAGGCGTATCTTTAAGAATCCGCAGGAACTGATGGAAAATGTCAGCGGTGTTACTTCATGGCTCCGCAAAAAGATCATTGAAAATGGCGGCGATCCGGAGCGTGAAACTCTGACGCTGTTAAACAGCCGGGAAAATCTTCCATATTTTGTTGATTCAACGGGAGATTACTGGAGAATTTATCTGTTTATAGAGGGAGCAACCTGCTATGAACAGGTCAAGGATGATAATGATTTTTATCAGAGTGCAGTGGCGTTTGGACATTTTCAGAGACTTCTGGCAGATTATCCGGCAGAAACTCTTCATGAGACGATCAAAGATTTTCATAATACACCGGACCGTCTGAAGAAATTTAAAAAAGCAGTAGCTGAAGATGTATGTGGAAGAGCTGCAGCTGTTCAGGATGAAATCAACTTTATTCTGGAAAGAGAAGAACTGACACGGGCATTGTATGATATGCAGAAAGATGGAAGGCTTCCGCTTCGTGTAACTCATAACGATACCAAACTGAATAATATCATGATCGATGATAAAACCGGAAAGGCTGTCTGCGTGATCGATCTGGACACCGTGATGCCGGGGCTGGCAGCCAATGATTTCGGTGATTCTATCCGGTTTGGGGCAAGCACAGCACTAGAAGATGAAAGAGATCTCTCAAAGGTATCCTGTAATCTTCATCTGTTTGATGTTTATGCGAAGGGATTTATTGAAGGCTGCGGTGGTGCACTGACAGAACTTGAGATTGAAACCCTGCCGCTGGGTGCGATTCTTATGACTTTTGAGAACGGTATCCGTTTTCTTACAGATCATCTGGAAGGAGATCATTACTTTAAGATACACAGAGAAGGACATAATCTTGACAGATGCAGGACACAGCTTACTCTTGTTAAGGATATGCAGGAAAAGCTTCCGCAGATGAATGAGATCATTAAGAAATATAAGTAGATACAAATAAATATACAGAGCAGTATTCAAAAAAAGCTTCGGATCATTTAAGATCCGAAGCTTTTTGACTGTTTATCCTTTGACTCCACCGGAGGTAAGGCCGCCTACCAGATGCTTTTCGATAAGTACAAACAGAATGATAACAGGCACTGTAGCAAACAGAGAGGATGCAAACAGGTACTGCCATTCGATCATGTTGTAACCATTAAATATTGTGATACCAACAGTCAGAGGCTTGAACACGTCTGTTGAGATCAGGGTCAGGGCAACGGTATACTCGTTCCATGCATTGATGAAGATAAAAATCAGAGCAGTTACGATACCAGGTGCAGCAACCGGAAGCAGGATGCGGATCAGGGCAGAAACCTTGCCGCAGCCGTCTACAGTGGCAGCCTGTTCCATTTCCGGAGAAATAGAGATAAATGTACCGCGCAGGAGCCAGATCGCAAATGCCTGGTTGAAAGCGGCATTGATGAATACGAGGCCAATAAGGCTGTCTGTCATGCCAAAAACAGACATGATCTTATAGATACCAACCAGAAGGACTACAGGAGCAAACATCTGGGAGATGATAACGATTCCCAGGAAAACCTTTTTGCCTTTGAATTTCATTCGGGCAAGTGCATAGGCTGCCGGAATACCACATACGATCGCGATCAGAGTGGAGCCGCCTGCAACGATCAGGGAGTTCAGAAAATATCTGGAAAGAGGAGCCAGTGTCCAGATATCCTTAAAGTTCTGCCACAGCCACTGGATCGGGAGAAGTGTTCCCTCCGGAGAATAGATTTCTGCACGGCTCTTTGCTGCTGTCGTAAACATGACAAAGTAGGGATACAAGGTAACCAGTACGACCAGAATAACAAAAAGATAAAGAAGAACCCGAAGGAGTATGCTTTTGGAGTCACGTGAATGATTTTTCATTAGTCTTCCTCCTCCTTTCTGAGTGAAACTACCATATAAACAGAAGCGCATATACACAGGATCAGAAATCCGATCACGGATACAGCGGCTGCTTCGCCGGATTTACCTTTGTAGAAAGCAAGTTTATAAAGATAGGTAACAAGGGTATCTGTTCGGCTTGCAGGATCACCTTTGGTGATCGTCCAGATGATAGGGAAGGAGTTAAATACATAAATGATATTTAATACCGTACTTACCGTCAGTGAGGATTTTACCAGAGGAATAGTGATCTTGAACAGTTTCTGCCAGTAGTTTGCACCGTCAACAGTAGCCGCTTCATAATAGGAGTTATCGATACTCTGCAGACCGGAAAGAACACAGAAGGTAACGAATGGTACAGTTACAAAAATACCTACAAAGATTTCCCAGGCAAAATACGCGCCAGGGGTAGGGGTCCAGTTGACCGGGCTGGAGATCAGTCCGAGTTTCATTAAAAGAGTGTTCAGAGAACCATAGTCCTTGTCGATGATGAATTTCCATACACCTGCCTGAATGATCAGGGAAGTTGCCCATGGAAAAACAACGATCGCACGGACTGCTTTACGGAAACGGAAGGTATTGTTAAGGACCAGTGCGAGGATAAAACCAAACACTGTGGAGATCACAACAACGGCAACGGTCCATACAAGTGTATTTTTGAGAACCATCTTAAAAGTAGATCCCTTAAGGACTTTGGCGAAGTTGTCAAACCCACAGAAGCCTTTGATAAGTCCGGCTTTACTTACTTCACTTAAGGAAGTACGGAAAACTTCGAAAATCGGAAAGAGAATAAAGATTGTCATGATAAGGATGCTTGGAAGCAGCCAGAGATATGGCTCTATCGCAGCCAGCGTTTTCTTTTTTTTCATATTTCCACCACCAAATCGTTTGTCAAAAAGAAGCGGGAGCCGGTCACTAATGTCCGGCTCCCGGTTAAATCGTGCCTAAATCTGGAGATCAGCCTGCGATATCAGCCTGAAGGTCATCGAGAAGTGTCTGCACATCATCACCAAGAAGTGCGTTCTGTTCAACTTCGATAACACCCTGTTTTACATCTGCCCATTCAGTCTTGGTTGCCGGGTAGAAGTTGCAGCTCTGGAGAATATCAATCCAGGATGCGAAGGTTTCGTCATCTTTTGCAAGAAGGTCTGCTGCTGTCTGGGTTGTTGGCAGGAATCCTTCATATACCATGTAATCTGCGTAACGTGTATCATCGTAGAAGAAGTCGAAGAACTTGCTGATGGCAGCAGTACGAGCTTCCTGATCCTCTGCGGAGTCATCCTTGAATACTTCAAGACGGTCGCAAACACCCATAGCGATAGATTCGCAGCCTTCGTTTGCAGGGATGGTTGTTACATCGTAGTTGATATCATATCCACCATCGGAGAGATAGGTAGGAATGTTGTTCGGTCCGATCATCATGGCAACTTTGCCTGCACCAAACATATCCTGAAGATCATAACGTGTCTCATTTGCAGGATCGGAGTTGGTATATCCATCGTTTACAAGACCGACCGCAAAGTTCAGAGCTTCTACGTTTTTGTCACTGTTCAGAGCCCAGTCGCCGTTTTCATCAACAAATCCGCCGCCATTGTTCCATGTATAATAAGAGAATGCAGCCTGACCTTCGTCAGTTGTCATATCAATACCCCATGGATAAACGTCATCGCCGAATTTATCTTTGATCTTCTTTGCTGCATCCTGAAGTTCTGCCCATGTAGTAGGAACAGCTGCACCTGCTTCATCAAGGATATCTTTATTGTAGAAGAGTGCACGGCAGGAAGCAAGGATTGGTAATGCATATACTGTATCATCGATGTTGCTTGCATCCCAGAATGCCGGGAAGAATTTAGCCTGAAGTTCATCAGATGTATATTCTGTTGCAGGCATCAGCAGATCGTCAGCTACATAATCTGCAAGAACGTCGATATTCAGAATGTCAGGAGCACTGTTATTGGCAATCAGTGTATTAACCTTGGTAGCAAGGTCATTCCAGGAAATAACCTCCAGGTTCAGATCGATATCCGGATTTTCTGCTTCGAAATCTTTTTCGAACTGGGTCCACCAGGCCTGTGTCTGGGTACCATACTGGCTGATGATGACATCAAGAGTTGTCTTGTCATCTGCTGCAAGAACAGGCTGAGCCATTGTTGCTGTCATTGCCAGTACCATTGCTAAAGCGATTTTTCGTTTCATAAATAAATCCTCCCTTTTGATTGTGAAACTGACCAAAAAGTCAGCTTAAGCTCATGAGAAATCGTATATATTAGCTTGATTATATATTTTGAAAACAAGCGTGTCAATAAAAATGGCTAAAAATAACGAAAAAAACAAAAAAAATAATATATATTGCACAAAAAACACTATTGACATGGAAAAAGAGGGGATCAGAGAGCGATTAAAAACAGGAATATTCACCAGGAAGCAGTAAAATGAGCAGGTAATTTGAGAATGATCCAATGATTTTGGCAGAGAACAATTATAGTAAAATATGACGGAGTTTTAGTAAAATATGATGGAGGATTTAAGAAGATATTGTTAAAACAAAGGAATGGTGCTACAATGACATCGAAACAGAACCAGAACAAACGTCAGGAGGAGAAAACCATGGCAATTTTAGTAACAGGTGGAGCTGGTTTTATTGGAAGCCACACCGTAGTAGAACTTCAGAATGCAGGATATGATGTAGTAGTACTGGACAACCTGAGCAACTCTAGTGAGAAGAGTCTTGAACGTGTAGAAAAGATTACAGGTAAACCAGTTAAATTTTATAAAGTAGATATTCTCGACAGAGAGGGATTGAATGAAGTTTTCGAAAAAGAAGACATTGATTCCTGTATTCATTTTGCAGGACTTAAAGCAGTGGGTGAGTCTGTTGTAAAACCGTGGGAATATTATGAAAACAATATCGCAGGTACCCTTACACTGGTAGATGTAATGAGAAAGCATGGAGTCAAAAATATTATTTTCTCTTCCTCTGCAACTGTATATGGCGATCCGGCAATTATTCCGATCACAGAGGAATGCCCGAAAGGACAGTGCACCAATCCTTACGGATGGACAAAATCCATGCTGGAGCAGATTCTTACAGATATCCAGAAAGCAGATCCAGAGTGGAATGTAGTACTTCTTCGTTACTTTAATCCGATCGGTGCTCATAAGAGCGGTCTGATTGGTGAGAACCCAAATGGCATCCCGAACAATCTGATGCCTTATATCACACAGGTTGCTGTGGGCAAGCTCAAAGAACTGGGAGTATTTGGAAATGATTATGATACACCGGACGGAACTGGTGTCAGAGATTACATTCATGTAGTTGATCTTGCAAAGGGACATGTAAAGGCTGTTAAGAAGCTGGAGGACAATTCCGGACTCAGTATTTACAATCTTGGTACAGGAAAGGGCTACAGTGTTCTTGATATTGTTAAGAATTTTGAGGCCGCAACAGGTGTAAAGATTCCGTACTCTATTAAACCACGTCGTGCAGGAGATGTTGCAACCTGCTATTCTGATGCAACCAAAGCTAAGAAAGAACTTGGATGGGAAGCAGAGTACGATATCAAAGATATGTGTGCAGATTCCTGGAATTTCCAGCAGAAGAACCCGAATGGTTATGAGGACTGATTTTTAACGTAATTATGAAATACCCCGATGGATCGTTTGAATGATCCATCGGGGTATTTTTACGTCAGAAAACTGTGAGTCAGTGATATTTTTTTTCTTTTTCAAACTTTGGTTCGCAGGTCAGTTCGATACCGAGTTTGCGGAATTCCCAGATATCAACAGAAGACAACATGACAGAAGTATGGGCCTGACAGCCTTTGAGGGTGTGAAGCTGCTCCAGTGCCAGACGTGCCTCCGGATTGCTTGCCGCGCTGACAGAGAGTGCGATTAGAGTTTCGTCTGTATGAAGTCTTGGGTTTCTGCTTCCGAGATATTTGGTTTTGAGTTCCTGGATCGGATGGATTGCCTCCGGTGAGATTACATGATGTTTGTGGTCAATTCCGGCAAGTTCTTTCAGTGTATTCAGAATAAGTGCGGAAGAGGCTCCGAGAAGATCGGAGGTTTTACCATAAATAATACGTCCGTCAGGAAGCTCCAGAGCAGCAGCAGGTCCGCCTGTTTCCTGCTCTTTCTGAAGACTTGCAGAAACAACTTTGCGGTCTTCAAGAGAAGCATGCGCCTGTTTCAGAAGAAGCTCGATTTTGCGTACCTCTTCCTCTGTACCGGTGCCGGTAAGAAGGGCACCGCAGCTCTTATAGTAACGACGAATGATCTCCTGACGGGAAGCTTCGCAGCATACATCATCATCAACAATACAGTTTCCAGCCATGTTGACACCCATATCGGTAGGTGACTTATAAGGGCAGTCGCCCATGATCTTTTCGAACATAGCCTGAAGAACAGGGAAGATTTCTACATCACGGTTATAGTTGACAGTTGTTTCACCGTAGGCTTCCAGATGGAATGGGTCGATCATATTGACATCATTCAGGTCAGCAGTAGCAGCCTCATATGCAAGATTGACCGGATGCTTCAGAGGAATATTCCAGATTGGGAATGTCTCAAATTTGGCATAACCGGCAGCAACTCCACGCTTGTATTCATGGTATAACTGAGAGAGACAGGTTGCCATCTTTCCGCTTCCTGGTCCGGGTGCGGTAATGACCACAAGTGGTCTTGATGTTTCAATATATTCATTTCTTCCATAGCCTTCGTCACTTACGATCAGAGGGATATTGCTTGGATATCCTGGGATACTATAATGGAAGTAAACTTTAATTCCGAGCTTTGCAAGACGGTTTTTGAAAAGAATTGCACTTTCCTGACCGGCATAGCGTGTAATGCATACGCTTCCTACATAGAGACCACGCTCTGTAAAAGCATCGATCAGGCGAAGCACATCCTCGTCATAGGTGATTCCAAGGTCACCACGCATTTTATTTTTGTCAATATCGGCAGCACTGATGACGATGACGATTTCAGCCTGGTCACTGAGCTGCATGAGCATACGGAGCTTGCTGTCTGGTTCGAATCCTGGAAGAACACGGGAAGCGTGGTAATCATCAAAGAGTTTTCCGCCGAATTCAAGGTAAAGCTTGTTGTCAAATTTGCTGATACGGTCACGGATATGTTCGGACTGCATTGTCAGATACTTTTCATTATCAAATCCAATTTTCATTTGTCGATTTCCTTTCCATCACACTTAGCTGCAGTTTGCAGTAACTTAGTCAAATGCATTCGCGTTTAGTATACTACAAACATTCACAGTTTTCCAGTTGATTTATAACGAAAATCTCTTTATAATATAGAAGATAATAAGAGGAGGAAAAGAATGAACGATCATATGGATAAGCGTCCGAACCGAAATAACCCAAAGAATCAGGGACCGAACAAGAATCGTCAGACTATTCTGGGATTTTTGATCTGCCTTCTGATCAGTTTAGTGTGTCTGAGTTTTGTGACAGATATGATGAGCGATAAATCCAGTGAGATCACATACGATAAATTTATCGAGATGGTAGATAAAGATCAGATCAGAGAAGTGACACTCCAGTCGGGAGTGCTGACTGTCGTTCCAAAACTTCAGAAATCTTATCAGAAAGAAAGCTACAAGGTCAATCAGATGGAGGATACCAGTGCATTGACTGAGAGACTGGAAGGTAAGGGAATTATTTTTAAATATGAACCGCCTGATGTGATGGGCGAGTTTGTTTCTACCATGATAAGCGTCCTACTTCCAACAGTAGTACTGTTCTTTATGCTTCTGTATTTTATGCGTCGCATGAACAAAGGAAGCGGCGGAGGAATCATGGGTGTCGGCAAGAGCCGTGCGAAGGCTTATATCCAGAAGGAGACAGGAGTCCTTTTTAAAGATGTTGCAGGACAGGAAGAAGCGAAGGAATCTCTGCAGGAGGTCGTAGATTTTCTGCACAATCCGGGCAAATATACGCAGATTGGTGCGAAGCTTCCGAAGGGCGCACTGCTTGTGGGACCTCCGGGAACAGGTAAGACTCTTCTTGCCAAGGCCGTTGCAGGAGAAGCAAATGTGCCATTCTTCTCTCTGTCCGGTTCTGAGTTTGTAGAGATGTTTGTTGGTGTCGGAGCTTCCAGAGTTCGAGATCTGTTTGAGGAAGCCAAGAAAAACGCACCATGTATCGTATTTATTGATGAGATTGACGCCATAGGTAAGAGTCGTGATTCCAGATATGGCGGTGGAAATGATGAACGTGAACAGACACTGAACCAGCTTCTTGCAGAGATGGACGGATTTGATACTTCCAAGGGACTTCTGATCCTGGCGGCAACGAACCGTCCGGAGGTACTGGACCCGGCACTCTTGCGTCCGGGACGTTTTGACCGCCGTATCATTGTGGATCGTCCGGATCTGAAGGGTCGTGTGGAAATCCTCAAAGTCCATGCCAAGAACGTCATGCTGGATGAAACCGTGGATCTGGATGCCATTGCACTGGCAACATCAGGTGCAGTCGGATCCGATCTTGCAAATATGATCAATGAGGCGGCAATCCTTGCAGTCAAGAACGGACGCAGGGCTGTTTCGCAGAAGGATCTTCAGGAATCTGTGGAGGTTGTTCTGGTCGGTAAGGAAAAGAAGGACCGTATCTTAAGTGCACAGGAGAGAAGGATTGTTTCTTATCACGAAGTAGGTCATGCACTTGTGAATGCACTTCAGAAGGATGCGGAGCCGGTTCAGAAGATTACCATTGTTCCGCGTACCATGGGAGCACTCGGATATGTCATGCAGGTTCCGGAAGAGGAGAAATATCTTAATACGCAGAAGGAACTGGAGGCAATGCTGGTAGGTTATCTTGGAGGACGTGCGGCAGAGGAACTTGTTTTTGACACCGTAACGACAGGAGCGGCCAACGATATTGAGCAGGCCACGAAGGTTGCGCGTGCGATGATCACTCAGTATGGTATGTCGCAGAAATTTGGCCTGATGGGACTTGCAACACAGGAAAATCAGTATCTTTCAGGAAGAGCGGTGCTTAACTGTGGAGATGATACAGCAACCGAGATCGATCATGAAGTGATGCAGCTCCTTCATTATTCCTATGAAGAAGCTAAGAGACTTCTGAGTGAACACAGAGAAGCACTGGACAAGATCGCCGCTTACCTGATTCGCAGAGAGACGATCACAGGCAAAGAATTTATGAAGATCTTTCGTGCTGTTGAGAGAGGAATTGAGATTCCGGACAATCTGGAGGAACTTCCGGATTTTGACAGGAAAGAGGAAACACAGACAGAAACCAGCAGTTCTGCCGGAGTAAGCCTTTCAAAGAAGCCTTTAGAGAAAGCAGAAGCAGCTTTTGAAGAACAGAAGATATCTGAGGAGTGTTCAGAAGCAGCAGAGGAAAACAACACAGAGGCCTGAGGAAACTGAGATATGTTTCAGATTGAAGAAGAATTAAAGAAGCTTCCCGCAAGACCGGGTGTGTACATTATGCACGATGAGCGAGATGCGATCATCTATGTGGGCAAGGCAGTCAGTCTTCGTAACCGTGTACGACAGTATTTTCAGAGCAGCCGTAACAAGGGAGCCAAGATCGAGCAGATGGTCACTCACATCGCAAGATTTGAATATATTGTTACAGATTCTGAACTGGAAGCACTGGTTCTGGAGAGTAACCTGATTAAGGAACATCGTCCGAAATATAACACTATGCTCAAGGATGATAAGAGCTATCCGTTTATTAAGGTGACGGTGCAGGAGACATATCCCAGAGTCCTGTTTGCCAGACAGATGAAGAAGGACAAAAACAGATATTTCGGTCCTTATACAAGTGGCGGAGCGGTCAAGGATGTGATCGAGCTGCTGCGGAAACTGTATCAGGTAAGATCATGCAGCAGAAACCTTCCGCGTGACTGCGGGAAGGACCGGCCATGTCTGTACTATCATATGAAACAGTGTACCGGTCCCTGCACCGGGCATGTGGATCAGAAACAATACAGGGAAAACATTCAGAAGGTGATCCGTTTTCTGAATGGGGATTTTCAGGATACGATCGACGAACTTACGGACAAGATGATGACAGCTTCCGAGGAAATGCGTTTTGAGGATGCCGCCGGTTATCGGGATCTGATACAGAGTATTCGTAAGATCGGCGAGAGACAGAAGATTACTGCCTACGGAGAAGAAGACAGAGATATTATAGCTGCGGCAATGGATGAAAGCCTGGATCTTAAGGAACAGGATGCAGTTGTGCAGGTGTTCTTTATGAGAAGCGGCAGGATGATCGGCAGAGATCACTTCTATCTCAGGGTTGCCAGAGGGGATACACGTTCGCAGGTTTTGTCCAGTTTTCTGAAACAATATTATGCAGGCACACCGTTTATACCAAGAGAAATCATGCTGCAGACGGATATTGAAGACAGAGAAGTGATTGAGGAATGGCTGTCCTTCAGACGAAAGCAGAAAGTACACATTGTGATCCCTAAGAAGGGTACAAAAGAAAAAATAGTCGAGCTTGCCTGGGAAAACGCACGGATGGTTCTGGAGAAGGATCGTGAGCGTATTCGCAGGGAAGAGGGAAGAACGATTGGTGCAGTCCATGAGGTGGAAGAATGGCTTGGACTTACGGGCCTTGTCCGTATGGAGGCATTTGATATTTCAAATATCAGTGGATTTGAGTCGGTAGGTTCGATGGTGGTCTATGAGAAAGGAAAACCGAAGCGAAGTGATTATCGTAAATTTCGAATCAGATCGGTTCAGGGTCCGAATGATTATGCCAGTATGGAAGAAGTGCTGACGAGACGATTTACACATGAAAGTAATGGAGAGTTTGACAGCTTTGCCAGAATGCCGGATCTTCTTCTGATGGACGGAGGACGCGGACAGGTCAACATAGCACTTGGTGTCCTTGAGAAGCTTGGAATAGCAATTCCGGTCTGCGGAATGGTAAAGGATGATAACCATCGTACCAGAGGACTGTATTACAATAATGTAGAGATTCCGATTGATACAAACAGTGAAGGATTTCGGCTGATTACCAGAATTCAAGATGAGGCACATCGATTTGCGATTGAATATCACCGTTCTCTCAGAAGTAAGGAACAGGTGCATTCCGTGCTGGATGACATTCCAGGAATTGGTGAGAGACGAAGAAAGGCTCTGATGCGCCGTTTTCGTTCGATCGAAGCAATCAGAGATGCATCAGAGGAAGAACTGGCACAGACGGAGTCTATGAATGCAGGAAGTGCAAAACAGGTGTATGATTTTTTTCATCGGTCAGATACCCTATATGTTACCGACGAATGAGAAACAGGGCACTTGAAATATATAAACATTAAAGGAGAAGACATAATATGAAAGGTGTATTGATGACAAAAATGATTCAGGAACTGAATCTTAACAATCTCACTCCTGAGATCGATCTGTCAGACATGAGGATCATAACCGCGGAGATTAACCGTCCTGCACTGCAGCTTACCGGTTATCTGGAACATTTTGCCAATGAACGTGTTCAGATCATTGGATATGTAGAGTACACATATCTTATGCAGCTTAGTGATGAAAAACGTATGAAGACGTATGAACGTTTTATTTCCAGCAAGATTCCGTGTGTTATCTTCAGTACCATGACCAAACCATCTCAGGATATGATCGATATGGCTATCAAGTATAATGTGCCGACGTTTGTAACAGAGAGAACAACATCCAGTCTGATGGCAGAAATTATCCGCTGGCTTGGTGTGCAGCTTGCACCATGTATTTCTATTCATGGAGTTCTCGTTGATGTTTATGGTGAGGGAATCCTGATCACAGGAGAGAGTGGTATTGGTAAGAGCGAGGCGGCTCTGGAACTGATCAAGAGAGGACATCGTCTGGTAAGTGATGATGTGGTAGAACTCCGTAAAGTGAGTGATGTCACGCTGGTAGGCTCTGCACCGGACATCACCAGACACTTTATTGAATTGAGAGGTATCGGGATCATAGATGTCAAAACACTGTTCGGTGTTGAGAGTGTCAAGGATACGCAGTCTGTAGACCTTGTCATTAAGCTGGAAGAGTGGGATCGAGACAAAGAATATGATCGTCTGGGACTGCATGAGGAGTATACAGAATATCTTGGAAACAAGATCGTGTGTCATTCTCTGCCGATCAGACCTGGTCGAAATCTTGCGGTTATCGTAGAATCTGCTGCGGTAAACCACAGACAGAAAAAGATGGGATATAATGCGGCTGAAGAACTTTACAAACGTGTACAGGCAAACATTGCACGCAAGAGGGAAGAGTAAGACGCTGCAAATATTAATAAAAAAGTCAGGAGAGAGTGGAGAAAATGAAAACATATTGTTTCGGAATTGATGTAGGTGGCACTTCAGTAAAATGCGGTCTGTTCCATACAGACGGAACACTTGTAGAAAAATGGGAGATCCCGACAAGAACGGAAAATAACGGACAGAATATTCTTCCGGATGTTGCGGAAACAATTAATGCAAAGCTTGCAGAAAAAAATATCGACAAAGCAGATGTGGAAGGCGTTGGAATTGGAATTCCAGGACCGATCAACTCCAGAGGAGAGGCAGCATGTGCGGTAAACCTTTACTGGGGATTTACGCCGGTAGCGCAGATTTTAGGTGATCTTACAGGTCTTAAAGCACAGGCAGGCAATGATGCAAATGTTGCAGCTCTGGGAGAGGCATGGAAAGGCGCAGCAGCAGGTGCACAGAATATAATCATGATCACTCTCGGCACCGGTGTTGGCGGAGGAATTATTATTAATGGTAAGATCCTTGCAGGTTCTCATGGTGCCGGTGGTGAGATCGGTCATGCTCTTGTTGTCCGCGGTGAAGAAGAGAAATGTAACTGCGGAAATCACGGATGTCTGGAGCAGTATGCTTCAGCGACAGGAATCGTACGTGTGGCAGGAAGAGTGCTGGCAGCATCAGAAGATGACAGTACTTTAAGAGAACTTCAGAATATTACAGCCAAAGATGTTCTGGATGCGTTCAAGGCAGGGGATGCAGTGGCTGTCCGTATTATGGAATATGTAGGCGATCTTCTCGGAGGTGCTATCGCAGGATTTACAACGGTTGTTGATCCAGAGGCAATTGTTATTGGCGGTGGTGTGTCAAAAGCAGGACAGCCGCTGATCGACTGCATCGAAAAATATTATCAGAGATATGCATTTTCATCCTGCAAGGAGACACCGATCGTTCTTGCAACACTTGGAAATGATGCAGGAATTTATGGAGCAGCCAAAATGGTTCTCTAAAAACAGGATATACATATTTTGAACTGAACTTAAAGGGAAGAGATCTTTTTACGAGGATTTCTTCTCTTTTTTCTAAAAAAATAATACTTTTGGAAGAAAATGTGAAGTTTTTAATTGGGGCTTTATTTACGATTCTGTATTTGTTATAATAAAACGGACTGTAAAGGAGGAAAACCATGAATTACGGAAAAAAATCAGTTTCCAGAAAGCGGAATTCTCTGATATCCCGTACTGCGATGATGGGCAAGCGGGCACATGTCTCATTTATCAGAGTTTTGTTTGCAGTACTGATCACCATCTGTGTGGCTGTTGGCTGCGTAGGAATCGGCGCTTTTCGGGGAATTATAGACAATGCTCCCGATGTGAATGATGTGGATATCTCACCATTGGGTTATGCGACTTTTTTGTATGATGGTGATGGAAATCAGCTTCGTAAATTAACAGCACCGAGCTCCAACCGTCTGCCGGTTTCCATTGATCAGATTCCGACAGATCTGCAGCATGCAGTAGTTGCGATAGAGGACGAGCGTTTTTATGAGCATAATGGAATTGATGTTAGGGGAATTCTTCGTGCATTTGTGAAGAATATTACTTCAGGAGATCTTTCTGAGGGTGCCAGTACAATCACACAGCAGCTTCTTAAGAACAATGTCTTTACCAACTGGACAAATGAATCTACCTGGCTTGAGCGTTTTACCCGTAAGATCCAGGAGCAGTATCTCGCAGTAGAAATCGAAAAGAAGATCAATGATAAGAATGTCATTCTTGAAAATTATCTGAATACCATCAACCTTGGGGCGGGAACTTATGGTGTACAGGCTGCTGCAAGGAAATATTTCAACAAAGACGTCTGGGATCTGAATCTTTCAGAGAGTGCAACTCTGGCGGGCATTACACAGAATCCTACACAGTTTAATCCGATTGAGCATCCGCAGGAAAATGCCAAGAGACGTAAGGAAGTTCTGGATCATATGATCACTCAGGGTTATATCACACAGACTCAGTACGATGAGGTAATAAATGACGATGTATATTCTCGTATTCGGGATGCACAGATCATGAATTCAGATACTGAAAATACAGTATATACCTATTTTGAGGATGAGCTTATTGATCAGGTGATCAATGACCTGATGAATATTAAAGGTTACACAAGAACGCAGGCACAGAATCTGGTATACAGTGGCGGTCTGAGTATTTATACAACACAGGATTCACAGATCCAGAAGATTCTTGATGAGGAATATGCAGATCCGTCAAATTACCCGGATTATGTCCAGTATGCGCTGGACTATGCTCTTACAGTCAAGAATCCGCAGGGAGAGGAAGAGAACTACAGCAAAGAAATGCTGAAGCTTTATTTCCAGAACGAGGATCCGGAATTTGACCTGTTATTTGATTCACAGGAAGAAGGACAGAGTTATGTTGACCGTTATAAGGAGAGTATTCTTGCAGATGGAAGTACTGTTGTTGCAGAACGTGTAAGCTTTGCTCCTCAGCCACAGTCTTCCATGAGCGTGATCGATCAGCATACAGGATATGTCAAAGCAATCGTAGGCGGACGTGGAGAAAAGACGGCGAGTCTTACCCTGAATCGTGCAACAGATACAACGAGACAGCCGGGATCTACATTTAAGATTCTTTCCACATATGCACCGGCTCTTAATGAGAAGGGCATGACGCTTGCGACTACATTTGAGGATGAGCCGTATAATTATCCGGATGGTTCACCGGTCAACAATGCTTCAAGAAGCTATAACGGAACGACAACAATCCGCAGGGCGATCCAGAATTCCATCAATGTTGTTGCTGTGAAATGTCTGGAAGAGGTTACACCGGAACTGGGCCTTCAGTATCTGGATAACTTTGGATTTACAACGCTGGCACATGGCACAGAAGCAGATCGTGATGCGAATGGAACCGTGTGGACAGATGCCAACCTTCCACTGGCACTTGGCGGTCTGACCAATGGCGTCACAAACGTGGAACTGTGTGCGGCATATGCGACGATTGCAAACAGCGGTAATTATATTGAACCACTTTACTATACCAAAATTCTGGATCATAATGGAAATGTCCTGATCGAGAAAACATCCGCGGGACGTTCTGTGATCAAAGAAAGTACGGCATGGCTTCTGACAAGTGCGATGGAGGATGTTGTGACACAGGGTACAGGTACAGCCTGCCAGCTGGATAATATGACAGTTGCAGGTAAGACAGGTACAACAGATGCGTACAATGACCTTTGGTTTGTCGGATATACACCGTATTATACCTGTGCAGTATGGTCCGGATTTGATAATAATGAGAAACTGCCGGAAGATGCAAGGAATTTCCATAAGAATCTCTGGAAGAAAGTTATGACCCGTATTCATGAGGGACTTCCGGACAGAGATTTTGAGATGCCGGCAAGTGTAGAGAAAATCAGTATCTGTTCAGAAACAGGACTCCTTCCGAGAGCAGGCTGTCCGGTTATCACAGAGTATTTTGATATTGGTGATGTTCCAACGGAGTATTGTGGTCAGCATTTCTATGGATATTCTGAAGATAGCAATGACAGTATGCAGGAATATACTACAGAAGAGGGTACCTATAATCCTGATGGTACGCAGACGGACAATACCGGAGATAATACCGGAGACAATACCGGAGATTCCACTGGAGACAACACCGGGGATAACACAGGAAATAATACCGGAGACAATACCGGAGACAATACCGGAGGAAACGAAGGTGGAGGAGATAGTACCGGAGGAGACGAAAGTGGAGGAGATAATACCGGCGGTGGCGATGAAGGAGGAAACACCGGAGGAGACGAAGGTGGAGATTCCACTGGCGGCGATGCCGAAGAATAGTAAAACATGAGTAACTGCGAGGGTACTGAACAGTTACAAGTATAAAACAGCAGCAGGCTGCAATCATCTGGCAGGATGGTCGCAGCCTGTGTTGTACAGGCTGGGAGGGAATGAAATGGAGCAATACAAAACTGTGCTGGAGGGCGGTACAGGAGAAATTATTGAGAAAAAATCACGTTTTATAGCGACAGTGCGTCCAGTCAGAAATGAAGAAGAGGCATTGGCTTTTCTGGAGGAAATGCGCAAACAATATTGGGATGCAAGACATAATTGTTATGCATACTCTGTCGGAAGGAACAGAGAATATACAAGATGCAGTGATGATGGAGAACCGTCAGGAACCGCAGGGCGTCCGATGCTTGATGTTATTCTGGGAGAAGATATTTATAATATTGCGGTGGTCGTGACAAGATATTTTGGAGGTGTACTTCTCGGAACAGGAGGACTGGTCAGAGCGTATTCCAAAGCTGTACAGGAGGGGCTTTCCGAAAGCCTTCTGATCGAGAAGAAAAAGGGGATTTCTCTTAAAATAACAACAGATTATACCGGAATCGGAAAAATTCAGTATATTGCCGGAGAACGCCAGATTCCGATACTGGACAGTGAATATACAGATAAAGTGGTTTTGAAACTTCTGGTTCCAAATTCTGAAACGGATGCGGTACAGAAAGCCATCACAGAAGGAACGAACGGCAGAGCTGTAATGGAAAAGGAAAAGGAACTATATTTTGCAAAGGTAAACGGAGATGTTCTTACCTTTGAGGACTGATATTAAGGCAATAAAAAAGTTGGGTGCACGCAGAAGCATGTCCCAGCTTTTTTACTTTATAACATCAGATCAACATTTCTCCGGTTCTGGATATTCTACACCGAAGGTATCAACAGTCATAGATTTGATTTCCTGCTCATCCAGAGGACGATCTCTGAAATCAGTTTCTGTCTCGGCAATTTTATTCACAACATCCATGCCCTCGATGATCTTTCCGAAGGCAGCGTAGCTTCCGTCAAGATGTGGAGCAGCTTTGTGCATAATGAAGAACTGGCTTCCTCCGGAGTTTGGATGCATTGCTCTTGCCATGGAAAGAACACCAGGTGTATGAGCAAGATCGTTTGCAACACCATTCTGGGCAAATTCACCCTTGATGCTGTATCCAGGGCCACCCATTCCGGTTCCATCCGGGCATCCTCCCTGGATCATAAAGCCGTTGATGACACGATGGAAGATCAGTCCGTCATAGAAGCCATTCTTTACAAGACTGATAAAGTTATTGACAGTGTTTGGTGCGATTTCCGGATATAATTCAGCTTTCATTACGTCGCCGTTTTCCATAGTAATGGTTACGATCGGATTTTTATTTGCCATAATCATGATCTCCTTTTGCAAAAAGTATTGTTTTTCTTTGTGGGCTCTATTATAATATGCAAAGAACAATTCTGCAAGGAAAAAGGTGATTTGCGTGATAATAGAAACGAAAAATCCGGAGGAAACATTTGCCCTCGGACAGGAGATCGGAAGAAATGCAAAACCCGGACAGGTCTATACACTGACTGGTGATCTGGGAGTCGGAAAGACTGTATTTACACAGGGAGTAGCTGCGGGACTGGGAATTACAGAACCGGTAAACAGTCCTACGTTTACGATCGTACAGGTGTATGAGGAGGGTAGACTTCCGTTTTATCATTTTGATGTATATAGGATCGGCGATATTGAAGAAATGGAAGAGATCGGTTATGATGACTACTTTTTTGGCGGAGGAATATGTCTGATCGAATGGGCAGAACTTATAGAGGAAATTTTGCCAGAGGACAGGATTTCCATAACCATTGAGAAAGATCTTTCTAAAGGCTTTGATTATCGACGTATTACGATTGCAGGGCTGGAGTCATAAGAAATTAAGATTTCGGATTGAGGAGAAAAACATGAAAATTTTAGGTCTTGACAGTTCAGGGATTGTAGCCTCTGTAGCTGTTGTAGAAGATGATATTCTGGTAGCAGAATATACTGTAAATTACAAAAAAACACATTCGCAGACATTACTTCCAATGTTGGATGAGATTGCCAAAATGACAGAGCTTGATCTGAATACGATCGATGCGATTGCAGTAGCGGCAGGTCCGGGATCTTTTACCGGACTTCGTATCGGTTCAGCAACAGCGAAGGGGCTTGGCCTTGCTCTTAAGAAACCGCTGATAGCGGTTCCGACTGTAGAGGGTCTTGCCTATAATCTGTATGACACAGACGGACTGATCTGTCCGATCATGGATGCGAGGAGAAGACAGGTTTACACAGGAATCTACCGCTTTGAGGAGCACAGACTTGTGACAGTGGAGGACCAGATGGCTGTACCGATGGAAGAAATGATCAGGAAGCTGAATGAATACCAGCAGCCAGTGACATTTCTCGGAGACGGAGTGCCGGTTTTTGCGGATATGATAGCTGAGAAACTGAATGTGCCGTATTCTTTTGCTCCTGCACATGTGAATAAGCAGAGAGCGGCAGCGGTTGCAGCACTTGGACTTATTTATTATAAAGAAGGAAGAACACAGACAGCAATGGAGCATATTCCGGATTATCTGCGTGTATCACAGGCAGAGCGTGAACGTGAAGAACGACAGAAGAAGGAGCGGGAGGCGGCACAGTCCGGAGAACAGATATGACTTTCCGGGAGATGCTGACAGAAGATCTGGATCAGGTCATGGAGATTGAGACAGATCTTTTTGCCATGCCGTGGACCAAAGAAGGAATGTTTACTTTTCTGACAAGAGAGGACACGATGTTTTTTGTAGTAGAAGAAAAGAACAGGATTCTTGGATACTGTAGTATGCAGACAGTACTGGATGAGGGAGACATCCTCAATGTAGCGGTATGCAGAGATCGTCAAAAGGAAGGGATTGGCTACTTTCTGGTAAACAGCATGCTCATGCTGGCGGAAGCACAGGGAATCCATCTGGTTCATCTCGAAGTACGGGAGGGCAATGGAAGTGCCCGCAGACTCTATCAGAGACTGGGTTTTCTGGAGGATGGACTTCGCAAAAATTATTATACTGACCCGCAGGAAAATGCGGTTCTTAT
Organism: Blautia sp. MSK17_66; assembly: GCF_020538025.1. Classification (NCBI taxonomy): domain Bacteria; kingdom Bacillati; phylum Bacillota; class Clostridia; order Lachnospirales; family Lachnospiraceae; genus Blautia; species Blautia sp. MSK17_66. Next base: position 3,254 of record NZ_JAJBNQ010000037.1, on the reverse strand, counting down.
GACAAAGAAACAATAATGGAATAGAAAACGAGGAAAAATATGTTAGATGTTTGTTTACTTGGAACCGGAGGAATGATGCCGCTTCCAAGACGCTGGCTGACCGCTCTTATGACCAGATATAACGGAAGCAGCCTGCTGATCGACTGTGGAGAAGGAACACAGGTGGCGGTGAAGGAAAAGGGATGGAGTTTTAAACCTATTGATGTGATCTGCTTTACTCATTATCATGGGGATCATATCAGTGGACTTCCGGGGCTTCTTCTTACAATGGGCAATGCAGATCGAAGTGAGCCGCTTACCCTTATCGGACCAAAAGGACTGGAGCGGGTTGTGAATGCACTTCGCGTGATCGCACCGGAACTTCCTTTTGAGATCAAGTTTATCGAGATTACGAAACCAGAAGAAGTGATAGAAATTAATGGCTACAGGATTACAGCGTTCAGAGTGAATCATAATGTGATCTGCTATGGCTATACACTTGAGATTCTGCGTCAGGGCAGGTTTTCACCGGAACGTGCCAGAGATCAGGGAATCCCTCTGAAGTTCTGGAATCCGCTGCAGAAGGGACAGACGATAGAAGAAGACGGTATTGTTTATACACCTGATATGGTTCTTGGACCAGAGCGAAAGGGAATCAAAGTTACCTATACTACAGATACCAGACCGACAGAGTCCATTTTGCGCAATGCAAAGGGTTCAGATCTTTTTATCTGTGAGGGAATGTATGCGGAGGACGAGAAGATTGAAAAGGCAAAGGGTTACAAGCATATGATGTTCAGAGAAGCAGCGACACTTGCAAGGGATGCGGAGGTTGGAGAAATGTGGCTGACGCATTTCAGCCCTTCGCTAATCCGACCGGATGAATATATGGATATGGTAAGAGGGATTTTTCCGAATGCATATCCTGGTAAAGATGGCAAAAGCGTAGAATTGAATTTTGAAGAAGACTAGAGGTGCCTTATTATGGAAGATACATTAATTCTTGCAATAGAAAGCTCCTGCGATGAGACAGCAGCCTCCGTAGTAAAAAACGGCAGGACTATTTTATCCAATGTGATATCGTCGCAGATAGAACTTCATAAATTATATGGAGGAGTTGTGCCGGAAATCGCTTCTCGTAAGCATATTGAGAAGGTAAACCAGGTGATCGAGGAAGCTCTTAAGGAAGCGGACGTGACGCTGGATGATCTGGATGCGATCGGAGTTACTTATGGACCGGGACTTGTGGGTGCACTTCTTGTAGGCGTGGCAGAAGCAAAGGCAATTGCATATGCGAAAAAACTTCCTCTTGTGGGTGTGCATCATATTGAAGGACATGTTTCCGCAAATTATATAGAACATCCGGATCTGGAACCGCCGTTTTTGTGTCTGATTGTTTCAGGCGGTCACACACATCTGGTTATTGTCAAAGATTATGGGGAATTTGAAATCCTCGGACGTACAAGAGACGATGCGGCGGGAGAAGCTTTTGATAAAGTGGCCCGTGCGATCGGGCTGGGCTATCCGGGCGGTCCGAAGATAGACAAATTATCAAAAGAAGGAAATCCGGATGCTATTGTTTTTCCCAGGGCTAAAATTGGGGATTGTCCGTATGATTTCAGCTTCAGTGGAGTGAAATCAGCAGTATTGAATTATCTGAATCAGGCACAGATGAAGGGAGAAGAGGTAAACCGTGCAGATCTGGCCGCGTCTTTTCAGAAAGCAGTCGTAGATGTGCTTGTAGAACATACCATGCAGGCTGCTAGGGACTATCATATGGATAAGATCGCAATAGCAGGAGGAGTAGCGTCGAATGGAACTCTTCGTGCGGCGATGGAAGAGGCATGCAGTAAGCATGGACACAAGTTTTACCGTCCGTCACCAATTTTCTGTACAGACAATGCGGCGATGATCGGTGTGGCAGCATATTATGAATACAAAAAGGGCACCCGTCATGGCTGGGATCTGAATGCAGTGCCGAATCTCAGACTGGGAGAGAGATAAAACAACAGTTATGGAGGACTTATTATGAAACAGGAGAAAAATACAGCAATTGTTCTGGCAGCAGGTCAGGGTAAAAGGATGAATAGCAGGATTCAGAAACAGTTTCTGGAAATTGATCATAGACCGGTACTGTATTATTCACTGGAGTGTTTTCAGAAAAGTCCTCTGATACAGGATATTATTCTGGTAACTGGAGAGGAAATGATTTCCTATTGTAAAAAGGAAATTGTGGAACGCTACAATTTTACAAAAGTGACAAAGGTGATCGCCGGCGGAAAGGAACGATACGATTCCGTCTATCAGGGACTTCTTGCCTGCGAGGACTGTGATTATGTTTTTATACATGATGGAGCAAGACCGTTTGTAACAGAAGCAATGTTGGAAAGGGGCGTTTTTGGCGTGCAGGAGACAGGAGCCTGCGCAATTGGAATGCCGTCCAAGGATACAATCAAAATTTCAGATAAAGAGGGTTTTGTTCAGTCAACACCGGACCGCAGCAGGGTATGGTCTGTTCAGACACCTCAGATTTTTGCCTATTCGCTGATCAGATCGGCACATGAGAGTCTACGCAGAAAAGATATGACCGGAGTTACAGATGATGCCATGGTAGTAGAACAGGAATCGGGAGTCGGAATCCGTCTGGTAGAGGGCTCTTATCAGAACATCAAGATCACAACACCGGAAGATCTCGACATTGCAGAAACTTTTTTGAAAAAATATAAAAAAATGTAAAATTAGGTGTTGACAGGAGAAACATTCGATGATAGAATATGTCTTGCGCTGACAGAGAAGCGCAAAAAACAAAGAAATATATATGGAGAGATATCGAAGTGGTCATAACGAGGCGGTCTTGAAAACCGTTTGTCCGCAAGGGCGCGTGGGTTCGAATCCCACTCTCTCCGCTTGTTGAGAATAAAAACTTGCAAAAAAAGTTAAAAAAGTTCTTGACAAACAAGAAACGACACGATATAATATAAAACGCTTCTGGTAAAACGGAGCGAAAAAAACAATTGTGTAGGGCAATTTGGAGAAGTACCCAAGCTGGCCGAAGGGGCTCCCCTGGAAAGGGAGTAGGTCGTTAATAGCGGCGCGAGGGTTCAAATCCCTCCTTCTCCGTTTCAAAACTTCTTAAATAAAAAGTTTTGAAAAAGTTAAAAAAGTTCTTGACAAACAGTTGAGAATAAGATAAAATAAACGAGCTGTCACATAAGTACAGCAAAGAACCTTGATAACTAAACAGTGAAACACATACGATTCTCGAAAATTCTTAA